>NZ_RZTA01000144.1:0-13984 GCF_004023115.1 Mesorhizobium sp. M6A.T.Cr.TU.017.01.1.1 | reverse complement strand
CCGCCTTTACGACCGCCACTCGCAGCGTCTGTTTCTGTCCGAGCGCCTGTCGCCGTTCGACCAGTTGCGCGAGGTGGCGATGGAGGCCTGCCTGATCCGCATGACGGTCGCAGTGGCAGGCGAGATCCAGGCGCTGAAGCTGACCACGGATGAGGCCCGCCGGCTCGCCCGCTTCGAGCTTGGACGCTACGCCGCCCACGCGCTGATGATGCCCTACCAGTCCTTCCATGCGGCCGCGACCCGCGCGCGGTACGACATCGACGTGCTGCGCTCGCGCTTCGGCGTCTCCTTCGAGCAGGCGGCGAACCGCCTGACAATGCTGCAGCGGCCGGGCACGCCGGGCGTGCCGTTCTTCATGCTCGAGGTCGACAATGCCGGCAACCGCTTCCGTAAGGCGGGCAGCCAGGGTTTTCCGCAAAGCCGCTTCGGCGGCGGCTGTCCCAAACTTCCCGTGCATGCCGCCTTCACCCAGCCCGGCCAGATCTTCGTCGAGGCGGTGGAGATGCCCGACGGCGCCGAGTTCCTCTGTGTGGCCCGCACACTCGAAGGGCCGCAAGGCTCGTTTGCGGAGCGCCCACGCCGTACCGCACTTCTGCTCGGCTGCGACATCGGCTTTCGTGACGAGATCGTCTATGGCGCAGCACTGCCGGGGCCAGCCGCCGCAACGACAGGAAAAGCCGGACAGGGCATCAATCCGGCCACACCGATAGGCCCGGCCTGCCGGCTGTGTGAGCGCATCGGCTGCCTCGCCCGCGCCGAGCCGCCGGTGACGCGCCCGCTCGGCCTCGACGAAATGGTGACCGGGCTGAGCGCCTTCGATTTCCAGTGAGGCCCCAGACCGCCGACTGCCGCCTTTGCCACAACCGTCGCCGTCCGGTGGACCACGCTCCGCCGCTGCCTTTGCGCTACGCGAATGAAGCACGTTCTTGTCGTCCGTTGCGCATCGTGCCGCCCTCAAATCGTCGACAGTCGCGCCCATGACCGATACCGCATCGATTGCCGTCTCGCCGCGTGAGGAGCGCGTCGGCTTCCTGTTGATATTTCTGTCGGCGCTGATGTGGAGTTTCGGCGGCGCCATCGCCCGCTTCATCGAAGCGGGCGACAGCTGGACGGTGGTGTTCTGGCGCTCGGTCTGGGCCGCCGCCTTCCTGATCTGCTTCATGATCTGGCGCGACGGTTGGCACGGCACGGTGAAGCTGTTCCGCGGCATGGGCCTGCCCGGCCTTGCCGTGGCGTTCTGCTTCGCCACTGCATCGACTTGCTTTGTCGTGGCGCTTGCCTACACCACCGTCGCCAACATCCTTTTGATGCAGGCCGGCGTGCCGCTGCTGGCAGCGCTGTTTGCGTGGGTGCTGTTTCGCGAACGGGTCGGCATGGCGACCTGGGTAGCGATTGCAGCCGTCATTGCCGGCGTTGCCATCATGGTATCGGAATCGCTCGATGGCGCCGTGTCGCCCATCGGCGACGGCTTGGCGCTGCTCATCGCGGTGATGTTTTCGATCGCCACCGTCATCACGCGGCGCTTTGCCCATGTGCGCATGACGCCAGCGACCTGCCTCGGCACGATGCTTGCCGCCGCATTCGCGGCGTCCCAGGCATCGCAATTCGGCGTTTCCAGTAGCGACATGGGCTTCCTGTTTGCGTTCGGCGTGGTCAATCTGGGTCTCGGCCTTGCCTTCTTCGCCACCGGCGCCCGGCTTGTTCCGGCGGCGGTCGCGGCACTCCTCGGCACCTTCGAGCCGATCCTCGGCCCGATCTGGGTCTGGCTCATCCATTCCGAGGTGCCGTCGGGACGCACCATCGTAGGCGGCGCGGTGGTGGTCACGGCGCTGCTCGTCCATATCGGCCTCGAATTCAAGCGTCAGGCGCGGCCCGTGCGGCCGGGTGTCACCGGCATGCCGTCGCCTAATTGATGCAGCGCACGCGCCAAAGCGAGATGAGCCATTGACAACGCCGCAGCCGCGCGGGCAGGCTGCCAATACGGCAACAACAAGACAGGCGTATCTTGCCAAGTCTCCCCTCCGGCCCGATCGAGACCGGACAACATCGTCGTATCCCTGCCCGCGTCGTGGCGAGAGCCTCTGACGGCGCCAGAACGCCATCCGGATCACGACATGGGAACGGGAGCCTTGGCCGCTGCACATCGAACCATCAAGGTGTCGGCGGTTCGCGCTTGTCGCTTGCCGGAAAGCCCAATAATCTAAATCAAACGCCCAGCCGCGCAGCCCTGCGACGAGCTGGCGATGGAACACTCATCAAAGGAGAGACTCAATGACCCGCAAAGCGTTCTGGCTTTCGGCGACCTCGGCATTTCTGACGCTTTTCACCCTCGGCGCTCACGCCCAGGACCGCGTCGTCAATGTCTATAACTGGTCGGATTACATCGACAGCTCGATTATCGAGGATTTCACCAAGGAAACGGGCATCAAGGTCACCTACGACACCTTCGATTCCAATGAGCTCCTGGAGACGAAACTGCTTGCCGGCGGCAGCGGCTACGACGTTGTCGTGCCGACCGCCAATTTCCTCGCACGCCAGATCCAGGCAAGTGTGTTCCAGAAGCTCGACAAGTCGAAGCTGCCCAACATTTCCAACATGTGGGACATCGTCTCGGAGCGCACAGCCAAGTACGATCCGGGCAACGAATATTCGATCAACTACATGTGGGGCACGGTCGGCCTTGGCTATAACGTCAAGAAAGTGCAGGAAGCGCTCGGGACCGACAAGATCGACAGCTGGGACGTGTTCTTCAATCCGGAAAAACTGGCCAAGCTGAAGGATTGCGGCGTCTATGTCCTCGACTCCCCGAGCGACATCCTCCCGAACGCCTTCAAATATCTGGGCATCGATCCCGAGACCACGTCGCTGGACGATTTCGCCAAGGCGGAAGAACTGATGCTTAAGATCAGGCCTTACATCCGCAAGTTCCACTCGTCGGAATATATCAACGCACTGGCCAATGGCGACATCTGTCTGGCCGTCGGCTGGTCGGGCGACGTGTTCCAGGCGCGCGACCGTGCGACCGAGGCCAACCATGGCGTCGAGATCAGCTATTCCGTGCCGAAGGAGGGTGCCGAAATGTGGTTCGATCAGATGGCAATCCCGGCCGATGCGCCGCATGTCGCCGAGGCGCATGAATTCCTGAACTACATGATGAAGCCGGAAGTGATCGCCAAGTCGAGCAACTATGTCTTCTACGCCAACGGCAACAAGGCATCGCAGCAGTTCATCAGCAAGGAGATACTCGAGGACCCGGCGATCTACCCGGACGAGGCGACGCTGGCGAAGCTGTTCACCATCTCCCCTTACGATTCCAAGACCCAGCGCGTGGTCACCCGCACCTGGACCAGGATCGTCACCGGGCAATAAGAGACGATCAAGGACCCCGGCACAGCGTGCCGGGGTCAAATCTTTTTTGGGGATAGAACCAGGACGGAGTGGGACATGAAATCGCTTGGCAGCATCCGCAGGGATTTCGCGCCATGGAACGATCCGAACGCCAAGCCATACATCCAGTTCGACAAGGTCACCAAGAAGTTCGGTGACTTCACCGCCGTCAATAATTTGTCGCTGACCATATTCGAGCGCGAGTTCTTTGCCCTGCTCGGGGCGTCGGGTTGCGGAAAATCGACGCTTCTGCGGATGCTCGCCGGCTTCGAGGAGCCGACCGCCGGCCGCATTCTGCTCGATGGCCAGGATCTGCGCGGCATCCCGCCATACCGGCGGCCGGTCAATATGATGTTCCAGTCCTACGCGTTGTTCCCGCATATGACGGTCGAGAACAACATCGCTTTCGGCCTCAAGCAGGACGGCATGCCGAAGCCCGAGATCGCGGCGCGCGTTGGAGAGATGCTGAAGCTGGTCAAGCTCGAGCAGTTTGCCAAGCGCAAGCCGCACCAATTGTCCGGCGGCCAGCGCCAGCGCGTCGCGCTTGCCCGCTCGGTCGCCAAAAGGCCGAAGGTGCTTCTGCTCGATGAGCCGCTTGGCGCGCTGGACAAGAAGCTGCGCGAGGAAACGCAGTTCGAGCTGATGGATCTGCAGCAGTCACTCGGCCTCACCTTCGTCGTCGTCACCCACGACCAGGAAGAGGCGATGACCATGGCCGACCGCATCGCCATCATCGACAAGGGCGAGGTGATGCAGGTGGCGACTCCGGCAGAAGTCTACGAGGCGCCCGGTTCCCGCTTCGTCGCCGGCTTTGTCGGCAACGTCAACATGTTCGAAGGCAAGATCGCGCGTGGCGAGGCTGGCGCGGCAAGCATCGACGCGGGCAACGGCATCACCATCCGGACCGAGAATGCCGGCGATGCCGCCACCGGCGCGGCCGTCGCCTTCGCGATCAGGCCTGAGAAGATCAAGATATCATCGAAGAAGCCGGCCGGAGCCGTCAACGCCATCGAAGGCGAGGTCTACGATATCGCCTATCTCGGCGACATGACCGTCTATCACGTCAGGCTCGACGACGGCCACGTGGTGCGGGCAAGCACGATGAACGCGGCCCGCATCACCGAGGATCCGCTGAGCTGGAACGACCGTGCCTGGGTGTCGTTCCGGCCGGACGCCGGCGTTGTGCTGACGCGATAGGGGACGGTCATGTCGAACGCCGCTGTCACCGCTGCAGCAACCTCTCAGGCCACCGATGCTGGCAAATCCGCCTTGCCCAGATTGAGTGCCGCCTTCATTGGCCGTCTCGTCATCATCATCCCGTATCTCTGGCTGGTGTTCTTCTTCCTCATTCCCTTCATCATCGTCTACAAGATTTCGCTGTCGCAGACGGCAATCGCCATGCCGCCCTACACGCCGGTGCTCGGCTTCAAGGACGGTATCTCCGGCTTCTTCGCCGGTTTCCGCGATCTCAACTTCGACAATTATGTCTTGCTGACGGAGGACGCCCTTTACTTCAAGGCCTATGTGACAAGCGTCATCATCGCCGCCATCTCGACGCTCCTGACCTTGCTGGTCGGCTACCCCATCGCCTACGGCATGGCGCGTGCACCGGCGACGATCCGCCCGACCTTGCTGATGCTGGTGATTCTGCCGTTCTGGACCTCGTTCCTGATCCGCGTTTACGCCTGGATCGGTATCCTCAAACCCGAAGGGCTGCTCAACCAGTTCTTGCTCGCCACCGGCATCATTGACGAGCGCTTGATCATCCTCAACACTTACACGGCGATCTTCATCGGCATCGTCTATTCCTATCTGCCGTTCATGGTGCTGCCGCTCTATTCGTCTTTGGAAAAGATGGATTACTCGCTGATCGAAGCGGCCAAGGATCTTGGCTGCCCGCCGACCAGCGCCTTCTGGAAGATCACCTTTCCGCTGTCGGTGCCCGGCGTCATCGCCGGCTGCCTGCTGGTGTTCATTCCGGCGGTCGGCGAGTTCGTCATTCCCGATCTGCTCGGCGGATCGCAGACGCTGATGATCGGCAAGACGCTGTGGAACGAGTTCTTCCAGAATCGCGACTGGCCGGTGTCGTCGGCGGTCGCGGTCATCCTGCTGTTGCTGCTGATCGTGCCGATCATGCTCTTCCAGCGGGCGCAGGCCCGCGCCCAGGAACAAGACAAATGAACCCGACCTGGAGCCGTTTCAACATCACTTCGATCGTGCTGGGCTTTGCCTTTCTTTACCTGCCGATCGTCCTGCTCGTCGTCTTCTCCTTCAACGAGTCGAAACTGGTCACCGTCTGGGGCGGGTTCTCGACCAAATGGTACGTCGCGCTGTTCCACAACCAGGGTCTCATGGACGCTACCTGGGTAACGGCCCGCGTCGCCGTCATCTCGGCCACCGTGGCGACAGTGCTCGGCACACTGGCGGCTCTCACCTTGACGCGCTACACGCGCTTCAAGGGCCGGATGCTGTTTTCCGGCATGGTCTTTGCGCCGCTGGTCATGCCGGAAGTCATCACTGGCCTGTCGCTGCTGCTGCTCTTCGTCGCCGTCGGTCTCGACCGCGGCTTCCTCACCATCACGCTTGCCCACATCACCCTGACCATGTGCTTCGTCGCCGTCGTCGTGCAGTCGCGCCTGGTCACCTTCGACCGCTCGCTGGAAGAAGCCGCGATGGATCTGGGCGCGCCGCCGGTGAAGACCTTCTTTCAGATCACGCTGCCCGTCATCATGCCGGCGATCGTGTCTGGCTGGATGCTGGCGTTCACATTGTCGCTCGATGATCTGGTCATCGCCAGCTTCACCTCAGGGCCTGGCGCCACCACGCTGCCGATGAAGATCTACAGCCAGGTTCGTCTCGGTGTGACGCCGGAGATCAACGCCGCCTGCACCATCCTGATCGCGGTCGTGGCGGTTGGGGTCATCATCGCCTCGCTCGCCAACAAGCGTCGCGAGGTGCAGCGCCAGCGCGACGAGCAGGCCGCTCAGCGGGGGTGACGAAAGAAGCGGCAACCCAGAAAAAGCCGGCAGGACGCACTTCCGACGACGCCCGCAGCAGCCTCGTCGCCTATTCTCCGGAAACCCCGCGGCTTATCGGCGAAATGAATGGCGTGCTCCACGTTCCGCCGACGAAGAACGAAGATTGGTTGGGACCCTGGTTGTTTGTCTGCGTGGCTGGCTGGTCCGCCTGAATGATGCCGCCGGACAGCGCCAGCCCGCGCCCGGCGTAGGAGGCGATGCCGGAAAGCCAGACCTTGTACTTCGCCGAATTCGCTTCGGCCTTGTCGATCCTCGCCACACCGTTCGAAATGCTCGCCTTGAGTTCGGCCCCGTCGATCGGCAGGGTTCCGTCGGAGACATCGTCGAGCGCGAAGAACCCGCCCTGTTCGTTGTGCTTGAGAAACGCCGGCAGGTCGAGCCGGCTCAAGGCGCCCTGGCCGAATTTCGCCGAAACCGAGCCGTCGGCGTTTTCGAAAATGGAATCCCAGGTTCTGCCCGGGCCCTTGAGGATGACCGAAACGGTTCCCCTGCCGATCGGCACCAGCCGCGTCATTCCGGCTGCGGTGCCAAAAGCGCCGCCATCGACATCGGAGGCGAGCAGCCTGATCTCGACCTGCGTGCCGCCCGGCTTGCGGTCGAAACGAAGACTGCTCTGGATGTTGCCGCCAAAGGCCGATGCATCGGAAATATCGAAGACGGCAAGACCGTCCTTGACCTGGGCGGTGGCGGCGACGTCGGCAAGCTGGATGGTGCCTGCGGTGGCCTGCGCTGCCGACAATCTGAGATCGAGATCGATCCGGTCGGCGACGCTTATGTCGATTTCGCCGGGACCAGCGCCGTCCGCAGGCGCCAAGGGTGTGAAGGCGGAGAGAAACGATCGCAAGTCGAGCGTGTCGAAGGCGAGCGTGCCGGCGATCACCGGCCGCGCCTCGCCAAAGGAGAAGTCCAGCGCACCCATCCCTGGATTGTCGTCCAGAGCGATCTCGGTGTTTTCGAGTTTAATGCGGCCGGAGGTCGCGGTGACCTTGCTGGAAACGGAAACCGAGCCGATTGCCGCGCCCGGCGCGATGCCGGCCCGCGACCATTCGAGCACGCGCCTGAGCGAGGGCGCGGCAAATTTCGCCTGACCGTCGAAATAGGCGTTCTCGGACATGCTGGCCACGCCGTCGAACGAAAAACTGGCAGGGGCCGCCTTGAAGGAAAGCGTCATCGGCGCAGCACCGCCCCCAAACAGCACCAGCGGGTTCGACGAAGCGGCGTCCACGGCGACGCTTTCGCCGCGCCAGATCCCGGTCGCCGACAGCGTCGCATTGCTGTTCATTGCGGCCCAGTTCGCCTGTCCGCTCAGGCTGCTCAGTATCTCAGTGTCCTTGCCATCGACGGAGGTCACCACGCGGCCGTTCCTGAACTCCACGGTGCCGAACGGATCTGCCGGCAGCTTGCTCAAGTCCGGCTTGGCTGGATTGGCGCTGACCACGGCGCGAGCGGTGTCGATGGAACGCGTGATGCGCCCGCCCGACGGCAAGGCGGGCAGGAAAAGCCCATTTGCTGCGCGTTGAACCCTGATCGTCGGCCGGATCAGCCGCGCCGTCGAGAACACCACGTCGCCACGCAATGCCGCCATGGCCGAGAGATTGACCTCGACCCGTTCGGCTTCGATCACAGGCGGCGCGTCGGTCTCTGTCCACTGCGAGAGCGTCACGTCGGCCAGGATGGCTCGAAAATTCGGCCAGACCTCGATCCGCGGCGCGCCGTCAATGGTGACCCTGAAACCGCTCCACGCACTCATTTCCCAGGCGATGCGATCGCGCACGATGCGGGTCGAGGCAACGAGCGGCAGCGCGGCGACGGCCAGCGCGGTGACGAGCACGGCAACGCCGATGGCCCATATTCCGCGCCGGATCAAAGATGATGACATGTCGCCCCGTATGCTTCCGTTCCGACAAAATCGCCCGACGGGTGTAACCCACGGCTGACGCATTTCAAGTCTTTATGGCCCAGCGATGGCATTTGCGCACATCCACATCGCTCGGCCGAACAAAATCTTGCTCTGCTGCGCTGCGATATGCATAAGCGACGGTGACCGCGGGAGGATTGATCATGGCTGGCGAAGCACCGCTCTGGGCACCGACGAAAGACCAGGTCGACGCGGCGCCGATGACCGCCTTTATGACGGCCGCCGCGGCTGGAACCGGCAAGGGTTTTTCATCCTATGCCGATCTACACCGCTGGTCGATCGACGATCGCGAGGCATTCTGGAGCCTGGTCTGGGATTTTTGCGGGATCGTGGGCGACAAGGGCGCCAGCGGGGGCGAGCGCGTGCTCGTCGATGGCGATAAGATGCCCGGCGCCGCGTTTTTTCCCGACGCGAAGCTGAACTTCGCCGAGAACCTCCTGAAGAAGACCGGGCCCAGTGACGCTATCGTCTTTCGCGGCGAGGACAAGGTCGAGCGCCGGCTCTCCTGGAATGAGCTGCATGCGCTGACCTCGCGGCTGCAGCAGCTTTTCCTGTCGCTTGGGGTGAAAAAGGGCGACCGCATCGCCGCCATGATGCCCAACATGCCGGAGACCGTCGCCGCCCTGCTGGCGACAGCCTCGATTGGCGCGGTCTGGTCGTCCTGCTCTCCAGATTTCGGCGAACAGGGCGTGCTGGACCGGTTCGGCCAGATCGAGCCTGTCGTCCTCATCGCGCCCGACGGCTATTGGTACAATGGCAAGGCGATCGAGGTCGCCGACAAGATCGCGGCCGTTGCGGCAAAGCTTCCCACCGTCCGCAAGGTCCTGATCGTCGACTATCTCGGCACTTCGAGCGATGTCGCGGCGACCGTCGAGAAGGCTGCGGCGCTGGACGAGGCACTCTCATCCTTCGCGGCCAAGGCGGTCGCTTTCGAACGGTTGCCGTTCGCGCATCCGCTCTACATCCTGTTTTCTTCCGGAACGACCGGCATCCCCAAATGCATCGTCCATTCGGCCGGCGGAACGCTGATCCAGCATGTCAAGGAAGAGCGGCTTCATGCCGGCCTGCTCGACGGCGACCGTTTCTTCTATTTCACCACCTGCGGCTGGATGATGTGGAACTGGCTGGTGTCCGGCCTCGCGTCGGGCGCAACCCTTCTGCTTTATGATGGCTCGCCCTTCTACCCCAACGGCAATGTGCTGTTCGATTTTGCCGACGCCGAGAAGATGACCTATTTCGGCACCTCGGCCAAATTCATCGATTCCGTGCGCAAGGCCGGCCTCAAACCGATCCGCACGCATGATCTTTCCACCGTGCGCACGATCTCCTCCACCGGCTCGCCATTGTCGCCGGAAGATTTTCGCTTCGTCTATGAGGGCATTAAGCACGACGTGCATCTCGCCTCGATCTCCGGCGGCACCGACATCGTATCCTGTTTCGTGCTCGGCGTGCCGACGGAACCGGTGTGGACCGGAGAGATCCAGGGACCCGGTCTCGGTCTCGCCGTCGATGTCTGGGATGACGATGGCCGCCCGCTCAGGCAGGAGAAGGGTGAGCTCGTCTGCACCAAGGCGTTTCCTGCTATGCCAATCGGTTTCTGGAACGATCCCGAAGGCAAGAAATACCACGCAGCCTATTTCGAGCGCTTCGACAATATCTGGTGCCACGGCGACTTCGCCGAATGGACCGCCCATGGCGGCCTGATCATCCATGGTCGCTCCGACGCGACGCTCAATCCGGGCGGTGTGCGGATCGGCACGGCGGAGATCTACAATCAGGTCGAGCAGATGCCGGAAATCCTGGAAGCGCTGTGCATCGGCCAGGATTTCGACAATGACGTGCGCGTTGTGCTGTTCGTGCGGCTGGCTGCCGGCGTTGAGCTCGACGCCGAGCTGGAAAAACGTATCCGGGCGAAAATCCGCAGCGGGGCGAGCCCGCGCCACGTTCCCGCCAGGATCGTCGCCGTCGCCGACATCCCACGCACCAAATCGGGCAAGATCACCGAACTCGCAGTGCGCGACATGGTGCATGGCCGCGCCGTCAAGAACAAGGAGGCGCTGGCCAATCCCGAAGCGCTCGAGCTGTTCCGCGATTTGCCGCAGCTTGCCGACTAAGCAAACAGAGCGGCGCCGCCATTCGGCTTGATAGGTGCTGGTCGAGCATGGTTAACGAAATATCTCGCTCGAATTTACCTAGATTTCATGAGTGGTACACATTGGTAAATTTTCGGCGACGCCGGTAAGGTTTTGTTAAGGGCCGGCACCGATAGTCGTGCGTAACTTGAGGGAGAAATCCCGTTCCTCGAAATCCCCAGAGGATCTGAATTCGCTCAAGCCCCCGTTGTAACAGCAATCCCATCATTCAAGGCGTCCTGTTGGACGCCTTTTCTTTTAGATCAATCCGCGAGCACGCGGGTCGACGGAAAAGCGACTTCGACCAGAGTGCCCTCGCCGGGCGTCGAGTTGATGGTGAATCGAGCGCGGTTCGCCTCGACCATGGCCTTGGTCAGCGGCAGCCCGAGACCGGTGCCGTCGCCGCGCCCGCGCTTCAGCGCGTTGATCTGTTTGAACGGCTTCAGCGCTTGCTCGATCTCGGACTGGCTCATGCCGATGCCGGTGTCGCGCACCCGCATCACGACGTCGCCGGAGATCTCATAGGCGGTCGACACGATTACCTGGCCGCCGGCCTGCGTGTAGCGGATGGCATTCGACAGGATGTTCAGCGCGATCTGGCGCACGCTGCGCAGGTCGGCCACCACTTCCGGCAGCCGTGAGGCGAAACTGGAGCGGATGATGACACGTTCGCGGTTGGCTTGCGGCTGCATCATCGCCACCGTCTCGGCCAGCGTGTCGTTGAGCGACACCGCCTCATAGGCCATCTCCTGCTGGCCGGCCTCGATCTTCGAGATGTCGAGCAGGTCGTTGACCAGGTCGAGCACGTGGTTGCCCGACCGGTTGATGTCGCGCAGATAGTCGCGGTAGCGGTCATTGGCGACCGGCCCGAATTTCTCGTCGACCATCAGCTCGGAAAACCCGATGATGGCGTTGAGCGGCGTGCGGATCTCGTGGCTGATGCGGGCGAGGAAGTCGGTCTTCTGCGAGGAGGCGCGCTCGGCCACGGCGCGCGCCTGGGTCAGATCCTCTTCGGCTCGCTTCCACTGGGTGATGTCGCGCACCACCGCGCAGAACCCGCTGTCGTTGGGCAGCCTGCCGATGGTCATGAACAGCGGAATGAAGCGCCCCTGTGCCTCGCGTCCGATCACCTCGCGGCCGTCATTCATCACGCTCGCCACGCCGGGCTCGGACAGTCCGTCGAGATAGTCGCGTGCCGCGCGCTGGCTTTCGATCGCAAACAGCGAAAAGAAGGGTTTGCCGGTCACCTCATCGCTGTCAAAACCGAACAGCGCTTCGGCCGGGCGGCTGATCGAGCGGATCGTTCCGTCACGGCCGATCAGCACGACGCCGTCGGTCGCGGTGTCGATGATGGTGCGCATCTCGGCGATGCGCGCCTTGAGCTCGGAAACATCAGGCTGCGTCTGGTCGTCGGCGCCACCCTGCGGAATAGCCGCTGCCTCGTCGTCGCCGGAACGGCGCACGACCAGCATCAGCGCCTTGCCGCCACGCCACGGTACCGAGCGCAGAATAGCCTCGATCGGGAACTCCTGACCGTCATGCGTCTTCAACCGCAGCGCGTGATCGGTGCCATCGGAGGCGCTGTCGTCATAAGGATCGGCAAACAGCGCGCCGAGGCCACCTGCATCCTCCAGATCGTCGAGCGTGTCATAGCCGGTCAGGCTGAGGAATTCCTCATTCGCATAGTGAAGATCGTCACCGGAATGGATGAGCAGGGGCACCGGCAGCTTGCCGAGAATCGAAATGTCCGCAGCGTTGTTGTCGTCTGCGGTCGAAAAAGCCGATGGCACGAACCCTTCGAGCTTGAGCGACGGCACCTGCAGGCGCGGCCGCTCGACGGGCGCCGGCTCCATGTCACCGGCATGGCCGATGTCATCGGCTGACGAATCGGTTTCATCGTCATCGGACCGCGCCCAGTCCTCGCTGTCTTCTGCGTCACGGAAATCGGCAGCCGTCATGCTGTCGTCGTCTTCGGCGGCGATCGATCGACTGTCCGAGTCAGCGATTTCCTGCGTCGCCCTGTCCGGCTCTGCAACCGGCGCACCGCCGCTGTTGTCGGCGACATTATCCCGGTCGGCATAGTCGAGCAGCGAGCCTGAGATGTCGCGCACGGTTGATTCCGGCTGCTCGCCTTCGAGCCTTGCGACATCCTTCTCGTCTTCGCCATCGGTTTCGGTCGGCTCCGCCGCAGCCGGTTCTGCCGGCTTTGCAGCGTCGGGCTGTTCGGTCGGGGGATTGTCCTTCTTGAGCCGCTCGCCGATTTCACGGAATGCACTGCGTTCCAGCGTCGACAGGCCTTTGTCATTGGCCGGCTGCCTGTGCTCGGCCAACCGGATCACCTTGTCGGCAAAGCGCCGCTCCGGCTTCGGCACGATGGTCAGCGCCGGCACCTCACCCTTGAATGGGTCGGTGTCCTCAGGCGTTTCGGCGACTTCCGGCTCGACGGCTGCGGGGGTTTCGGCATTAGGGACAAGCGCCGTGCCGATCGCTTCCGGATCGACCACCGCATCGCTGGAGCGGGCCACGCCGAAACCACGAAAACCTTCGAAGGCACGGCTTCGGCTGTAGACAGGCAGCGCCGCCAGGTCGACGGGTATCTTGAAGTCGGTGCCGGCAACCGGCCACAGCACCGAGCGGCCGGACCAGGTGTCGCGTCGATCGAGCAGGCCCGCGATCTCGCCGGACGCATCGAGGTCGAAGGTGGCCGCGACGTCCCTGAAGCGCCGGCCGATCACATCGGCGGCAGGCTTGCCGACGAGTTCCGCGAATTCCGGCGACAGGGCACTGAACCTGCCCTCGGCGTCGGTGCGCCAGACGAAACGCAGGGGCGCCGCCGCGCGGTCGATCGGGGGGATGGCACGGCCGGCCGGGGAGGCGGCCCTGGTGGCATCCTGCGCGGTATTCTCCGCCGAAGCGTCCGACGCGGCCGGTGCCTCGACAGGCCCGGATGCGTTCGGTCGGCCCGGCTCTTGTGTCTCACCCTCGCTGGCGCTGAAATACCAATGGTCAAGCTGCGTGGGGGCTCCGCCGGCCGCAGGGCGGGCGCTATCAGCTGCTTCCGGGCTCTGCTCGGTCGCATCGGGCCCAGTCGCATCGAGTTGGGGCGAACTGGGAATGTCATGCTCCACCGACACCGCAGTGTCTTCGCCGGCTGCCGGAGCAGTCTCCGCTGCCGCATCCGCCTTCGCGACTGTTGCCGGCGCGTTGTCCTGTTCTGCTTTTGGCTGGACTACGGCATCGGCCGCAGCGCCATAGGTGTGCTCGCCAGCGGAGGCTTCTTCGGAGTCAAGCTGGTTCTCGTCGATCACCACCAGCAGGTGCCGCTCATCCGTCAGCCGGGCGAGACCGGCCGGATAGGAAGTGGTGCCGCCTGGAACGAGGCGTTTGACGATGCGATCGCTCTCGTTCGCCACATCGGCCACGAGCGCTGCCAGCGTCTCGGGCAAGATGCCGAGCGCCGAAAAACCATCGGAAGCGGCCTCGATATTGCCCTTGGCGTCGACGAAGGC
>NZ_RZTA01000143.1:0-14010 GCF_004023115.1 Mesorhizobium sp. M6A.T.Cr.TU.017.01.1.1 | reverse complement strand
AGGCGAAGTCGCTGCCGCGCCGCGACGATAGCGTCGCGACCAGAAGCGGGCCGGTAAATTCGAGCGCCACCGCGATGCCGAGCGGGATCGTCTTGAGCGCCGCATAGAACAAAAGATTGAGCGCGGCGAGCGTCACCCCATAGGCGATCAGCCACGGCCAGACGGCTTTGGACGGCCGCACCCGCCAGGGCCGCAGCACCGCCGCCAGCATCAGCGCGCCGACGACCAGCCGCAGCGCCGTCGTGCCCTGCGCGCCGACCAGCGGAAACAGGCCCTTGGCGAATGCCGCGCCGATCTGGATCGACACCATGGCGCCGAGCAGCGCGGCGATGGGCAGGGGTGCAGAAACAGGTTTGATAACCGGCATCGACGTCACGGTGGTTGGTCCTCCCCTGCCGCCGGGCTATGCGCGACGGCATGCGGCGGAGATAGGACCAATGGGCTTGCCTGTCGTGAGGCAGCGAGGGGTGGTTGGGTGGGGCAAGCAAAGACTCTGATAGACGCTGGCGGGACAGCGCCCCCCTCTGTCCTACCGGACATCTCCCCTCAAGGGGGGAGATTGCGCGCTCAGCCGCTTTCGCCAATCTCAAGCGTTGCAGAGGTGAGCGGAGCGCTGAGGCTGCTGATCTCCCCCCTTGAGGGGGAGATGTCCGGCAGGACAGAGGGGGGTACTGTCCCGCCGGCGCCAAAAATTACTACAGGCGCAACCCTGCCGCTCAGGCCGACATCGCCAGCGGCCTTGCGCTCTTGTTGGGAATCTGGATGTCGATATCCAGCGTCGACATCGTCTCGCCGCGCTCCATCGAGACCTGCAGATAATCCTGGTCGATCTGCACATGCCTGGCGATGACGGCCATGATCTCCTCGCGCAAGATGGAGACGAGATCGGGCTGGCTGCGGCTGCGGCGCTCATAGGCGAGCAGCACCTGCAGCCGCTCGCGCGCCACCGGCGCGCTGCCGCGCCGCTTGAAAAGGTCCAACAGGTTCATGCTGCCCTCCTTCCAAAAAGCCGGTCGAGAAAGCCCTTGCGCTCGAACGGCACGACGACCGGCAGCTCCTCGCCTTCGAGCCGTTTGGCCGCCTCGATATAGGCGCGGGCGGCAGAATTGGTGGGATCGCTGAGCGTCACCGGCGAACCAAGGTTGGAGGCCCTGAGCACGTCCTGGCTCTCGGGAATGATGCCCAGGAGCGGCGTCGACAGGATCTCCAGAACGTCGTCGATCGAGAGCATTTCGCCGCGCGCCGCGCGGGCGGCATCATACCGCGTCACCAGCACATGCTTGGCGATCTGCTCGCCCCGCTCGGCCTTGACGGTTCTGGCATCGAGCAGGCCGATGATGCGATCGGAATCGCGCACTGAGCTGACTTCCGGGTTGGTGACGATGACCGCCTCGTCGGCAAAGCGCATGGCAAGCTGCGCGCCGCGCTCGATGCCGGCCGGGCTGTCGCAGAAGACATAGTCGAACACCGAGCGCAGCTTGTCGATCACCTCGCCGACGCCCTCCTCGGTCAGCGCATCCTTGTCGCGCGTCTGCGAGGCCGGTAGCAGGAACAGCGTCTCGACCCGCTTGTCGCGGATCAGCGCCTGCGAGAGCTTGGCCGTTCCCTGGATGACGTTGACCAAGTCGAACACGACCCGCCGCTCGGCGCCCATGATCAGGTCGAGATTCCTCAAGCCGACGTCGAAGTCGACCAGGGCCACCTTCTTGCCGGTTCTCGCGACCGCGGCACCAAGGGCGGCCGTCGAGGTCGTCTTGCCGACGCCCCCTTTGCCTGAGGTGACCACCACTACCTTGCCCATATATGCCTCCATTATTGTTGTTGGTATTGTTAAGCGTCTGATTTATGCGATGCGCTTAAGTCATTGTTTTCGTAAATGTTTCCTAAAGCCGCTGCGTTCCTTTGGTCGGCATGCATTAGCTGAAAGGCGCGATGCGCAGCGTGTCTTTTTCGAGAAAGGCCTGGACGGCTTTGCCGCGCAAGGACGGCTCCATCTCCTCGGCGGTGCAATACCAGCCGTCGACCGACAGCAGCTCGGCCTCGTTTTTGCGGCAGAAGATGCGCGCCGCCGAATGGCCGAGCACACCGGCCGACGCGCGCCCGCGCAGCGTGCCGTAGACGTGGATGGAGCCTGCGGCGACGATCTCGGACCCGGAGGCGACGGAGCCCAGCACGATGACATCGCCATGCGCATGAAAGACCGACTGGCCCGAGCGGATCGGCGTCTTGACCATAAGCGTGGCCGGCGCTTCTGGCTGCCTGTCTTGTGGCTGCTTGCCCTGTTCCGCCCTGCCCTCGTCTTCTGGCTTGCCCGTCTCTTCTGGCCTGCCCTTGCTGTCGGCCTGCATGAGCAGCCCGGCGGTCGCCTCCTTGGCGCCGATCAGCACGGGCGGCAGATTGGCCTCAAGTGCGGTGTTGCCGTCGAGCTCGATGGCGTAGATGCGGATGCCGCGCAGGCCAAGCTCGGCGACTAGCGCTTCGATCTGTCTGACCTCCGGCTTTAACGTGTTGAGATTAAGCACCACCGGCCGGCCGGCAAAATAGCCGGGAGAATTGCCGATCCAGCGATCGAGGCTTTCCAGCCACTCCGAAAGCGGCGCCTCCGGCGTCAGCGTGAAGGCGACGAACGAGCGGGCGCGAAAGCGAATGGATTTGGTCTCGACGGGGGCGGCGAAGGTCACGGACAGCGATTCCTTACTGATAGGTAAACGCTAGCCAGCCATGGTTAACGAAAGGTTAACGGAGGGGGTGTTTGCGGCATCTGGAAAGCTGTTACTGACAGACTTGGCGGTGTCAGCAGCCTTGCGGACAGCGCTGGAAATTGCCTGCCCTTTCTCGACACCTTGCTGGCTAAGTGTCCTTCGCTGCGTCCTCGATCAGTTCCGCTAGCAAGCTAGAGAACCGCTCGTCAGTCCTATCCCCTATGTTTCCCACTTCTCTCGCCACGATCCCGGGCGAAGAGACTGACACTTCCCCACTCAGATGAACGTCTACCGTGAACGTCCTTCTGACTACCTCCTCCCCCTCAATTCCCCGCTTCCTGTAGACTTGGAACCGAATAGACGGTGTTGACGCTTTGGCTTGGCGGCCTGGCGCGGTGTCTATGTCGACAGTCACCTCGCCCGTCACGTCGGCTTGGGCCGCCTGCAACGACGCAACCACGACGTCGTTTAGCCAGGCCCTGGCTTGTGCGCCGAAGTCCACCCCCTCGGCCTTCTCATTGCCGACCTTCCCCTCTTGCTCACGGCGGGCTTCCTTCCCGCGCTCAAGGGCTTCTTTGAACTTGGACATCATGGTTTTGCCTCCGATTGTGAGCGCATGAGACCGGCCGTCACATCGCCATGCTCCTCCTAATGGGTAAACGCGCGCAATCGGTGTCCGTTGCGTAAGCGGAGCCCGTGGGTTCGCCGCTGCGCACGGTTGTCTCCTTCTGGCGCGGTCGACCGCCGGGGTGGCGGCGGTGATCGCGGCGCTGTCGTGTTGGCTGGGGTAGCGTGTCAGCAGCCGAGCGACAGCGCTGGAAATTGCCTGCCCTTTCCCACAAGATGCCTGAACACCCCTGAGGGTTCGACATGTGCAACCTCTACAACATCACCACCAGCCAGGAAGCGATCCGCCAGTGGACCCGCGCCTTGCGCGACATTCTTGGCAATCTCGAACCCTCCATCGACATCTACCCCAACCAGCCCGGCCCGGTGGTGCGTAACGCGCCGGACGGGACGCGCGAGCTGGCCAATCTGCTGTGGGGCATGCCGACGCCGACTGAGCGGGTGAAGGGCAAGGCCGACTACGGCACCACCAACATCCGCAACCCGCAATACGGCCACTGGCAGCAATATCTCGGTGTCGAGAACCGCTGCGTGGTGCCGCTCACCAGCTTCGCCGAACCGAGCCCAACGCCGGGCGACAAGGACCCGGATACCGGTATCCAGAGGAACTACTGGTTCGCGCTGACCGAGGAGCGGCCGCTGTTCTTCTTCGCCGGCCTGTGGACGCGTTGGCAAGGCGTGCGCAAGGTCAAGGACGGCCCCGGCGACTTCGAGCTCTACGGTTTTCTGACCACCAGACCGAACGCCCTGATCGCGCCGATTCACGAGAAGGCCATGCCTGTCATCCTGACCACGCAGGAGGAAACCGAGACTTGGCTGACCGCGCCGTGGTCGGAGGCCAAGCACCTGCAGCGCACGGCACCCGACGACGCGCTGGTGATCGTCGACAAGCCGGCGACGCAGATCAAGTTTCCGCCGCAGGCGCCACAGGCGCCGGTACAGGGTTCGCTGTTCTAAAGCTTGAACTTCTGCAACGTCCAGATGTAGCCCTTCGTTGGATGGTCCTGGTCGATGAACTGGGTGCGCACGGTGGTGTCTTTCCGTCTGCACCGTTTGCACCTGAACTTGATGGCTTCCAGCGGCTTGTTCCAGCCCACCACCTGCGCGACGTCATTCGCCCTGAAGCGCCCGACATGGTAGCAGTGGCCGCACTCCACGATCAGCAGCATGTTGGCCTTCGCGGCACGTCCAACGCTGTCCATCGGCCCGGCCATGGCTCATTTCCGAGTCAGGTAATCCTCGGGAAGCGGGAGCAGCCCAAGATTCGGCATCCGGAAATCGGGCTCCTTCTCCGCTAGGCTGGCCATCACCTCATGCAATTTTTCGACAAGCCCGCAAAGCTGCCAATATAGCTCGCCATGCGCCTTCAGATGCAGTTGCGACGAAAGCACCGTCTTGCGCAGGCTCAGAGCGTCCCTGATGATCGCCTCTGCATCCCTCGTCGACAGCCTGTCAAACCGGCTTTTTCGTCTGCCCATCGCGGCTCTCCTGAATTTGTGAGCAACCGCCCCACCTGCTGACAAATAGGAAGGCATTCCTCGCAGAGTCAATTCGCCCTTGACATTTTTGTTCCCGTTTTGTTCAATTTGAATAGAAACTATCGGAGGCATCGCCATGGACCACATCGTGACGCTGGACAGCCGCCAGGAGGCCGCCCTTCAGGCCATCGCCGACAAGTTCATTGCCCAGCACAAGGGCGACGCGGTGAAGGCGCTGAAGGAGATGATCGTGCTGAATGGCCATCTGCAGGAACGGCTTGATGTGGTGGAGGGAGCGCGCCGGGCGACGCGTTAAGCGCTCAGAGATGACGGTAGCAGGGCGCGTGTTCAATCGTGCCGTTCGAAGGTCGGCTTAGCGCCATGTTCAGACATTCGCGGTGCTTCTCCAGAGCGGACGTTAGCTCATCGGTAGGAGTCGACCTGCGGACCATGCCTGATGGTAGGTGCAAGGGAACGGCGTGACCCTCATGCGATGAAGCGGCGGTAGGCCGCCGCTCCGAATTTGAGCGGCCCGTCCGGCAACGCTATAATTGACCGGCAGGGGACGTTATCGATGACGCAAATCAGAGCCATGACTAAGCAGGACGTGCCGTCGGTATCGCGGCTCATTGGAGAGTCTTGGCGCAGGACGTCCTCGCCAATCATGGGTGCCGAGACCGCGGCCCGGATTTCGGATGAAGATCACACGCTGCAGCGGATTGCGGCGGAACTGACAGACACCAACAAAATGTCGTTCGTGGCAGAACGGCCAGACGGCTCGATTGCCGGCTACGCGATGGCTAAGATGAATGAAGCCGGCGACGTCATGCCGCCCATTCCGGCATCCCCAGCATCGCACTCGAAGTGCTCGAGGGAAACGACCGGGCAATGGCCTTTTACCGCAAACATGGTTCGAAGTGGTCGATCGCAGGACCGCGTCGCACGGTACAGAAGGCCATGCATCGTTGATTATGCGCAAACTGCTATCGCGCGCCTAGTCGGAACTCGCGCATCGAACAGTACATCACGTCTTCCGTCCCCAGCGCACCGGCGGCCTCCCCGTTCGCAATCCAAATAGACGTCATTCAGCTGTTTGATTGGCATGTCAGCGTGAGCGAACGCGAGGTCCTGAGCGTCAGAAGCCGACAATGAAGCCGGACTGATTGCGATCAGCACGGTGCCGAGCGTCCTTGGGGTCGCAGGTGTAGTGCCGTTCGAAGGTCCCGTCCGCGCGCCGCTGCTTGTCGAAGCCGCGATGTAAGGCTCGATCGCGCGTGGACCAGCCAAAGGGGATCTCGGCCGAGGCGTAGCCACTGCCGGCGGCCAACCGTTTCGGGATCGAGGCCGAAGCGATCCTAGTGCGCTCGATCGTCGTGCCGGCCGCGCCTGCCTCCGCATGCGCGGCTTCGCAAAGCGCACATGATTTCGTCACGTGAGATGCGGATGTCGCCAAGAACGTCATCGGGTAAACGGCTCAACTGGTCCGTTGCCGACAAGAGAGCTTTTCGCTCGGCGCGGAGGCGTAACCACCTGCGAAATGGACCAATGGCGGCAGCATGAATTATAACCATGATCAAATCGTCCCTTCATTGATCTGAATTGACCGGTACGGAACGGCGCGAACGGCACTCCGGGCGAGAGCGTCAGCCGTCCGCGAGGCAAGTTAGGCGTAGTGGTCGATGGATTGGTTTTGCCGCGGCGTGCCCATACGGCGCGCGGTGGCTGGCCCCGGGCCACGCATGTAATAAAGCTCCGGGCGGTAGCGCGGCGCGACGAATTTGCGAAACCCCGCAGCAAATTTTGTGACGGGAGCCAAGAATTTCATGACTGTTCCCTTTCCCTTCGCCGGCTTGCACACGAGCCGGCGGGCCTGACGTTGCAACAAGGATATGACAGTCGAACCAGGCTCGGCTGTGGGAATTCCCACACCGGGAAAACATTGGCGAAATCCGCTCCCAGTTTGCATCCCGGAAAGCGGGGCCTGCGGCCATCAAATTTCCTTGGATAGGGAGTAAGGTGAAGTACACTTGATTGAACAAGAGACCGTTGTGACAGGCTCTCTGGCCTTCATCTCAAGACTTTGCGATGCCGACCTCGCCGCGCTGACCAAACGGTGGCACGAGCGCAGCTATCGACACAACGAGCTAATCATTTCCCACGGCGACACTGGTCGCGATGTCTTCTTCCTGCTCGAAGGACGGGCTCGCGTGACACTGGTTTCAGCGGACGGCAGGGAGATAGCGTATCGCGATGTCGAACCGGGTGACATTTTCGGGGAGCTCGGAGGCATTGACGGGATTGCACGCTCTGCCAGCGTAGTCGCACTGGAGGCAACCCGCGCTGCACGGCTGTCCGGCACAGCATTCCGGGATATCGTGATGACCCACCCGACTTTTGCCTGGGTGCTGCTTGAGCATCTGTCTGCCCAGCTCCGGCGCATGACCGAGCGGGTATTCGAATACAGCACTCTGGTCGTGCGAAAACGGCTGATCGTCGAGCTCCTGCATCGGGCGGAGAAAGCCGCACTCGTGGACGGCGAGGTGTCCATAAGCCCGGCACCGACGCATTCCGAGCTGGCGGCAACGATGAGCACGCACAGGGAAGCGGTCTCGCGCGAAATGAGCGACCTCGCCAAGAGAGGCCTGATCGAAAAGCGCGGCAGCAGGTTATTGCTGCATGACGTCTCGGCACTACGGGCGCTGGTCGACAAGAAGGAATAGCGAAGGCTGTCGCTGCGGCGGGGGGCACCGCACGTTTCATACTCCTCGGCCGCAAGTGATTACGGCATGCGGAAGGCTGCAACGCGGAATCGTGCCTGGGTCCTGCGTTCAAGAGTCCGCTTCGCCAAGGAGCCTAAAGGTCCGTTTCTGACAATCCGAGCCTCGAAGCTGCCGAGCTTGACCGCCATGCCTAATGTCACTTGTCCTGCCAGAAATCGAGCGGCATTTCGTACATAAGCTCGCGCATGAGGCGCGATACTTCCCGCTCCGTCCGGCGGTCCGACACGGTCTGGTCCTCCATTGCCATGTGCCTGCCTGCCACGCCGACGATCGCCCTCGCCTTTTTTCGAGCCTGCGCGATGACGACGTTCTCGATGTCATCGGGTGGCTCGAAGGCATAGACGAAGCGGCAGCCCATGGCTTCGGCGGTGGCCTGCATGGACTTCAGCGTGATGCCGCCATTGAGCTCGGCCCGTTCCGCCTGCGCGATGCGGGCGCGCGTCACCCCCATCCGCCGCGCAAGCTGCGCGCCAGACATGCCGAGCGCCTTGCGCACCGTACGGATCCAACCTTCCGGGGGTATATGAATATTGCCGCCCTGGGCGAGATTCACCGTCGCCTGGTACTGCTCCCGAACAGCCTGTTTAACGCTCATTGCAAACTCGTATATTGACGCAATAATCAAATCGTCAAGGTATATATATACAGAGAGGCCTGATCTGTCAATACTTATATTGACACTGCTCAGAGCCGAGGAACCCAGGCTTTCAAGAATCCCGAACAATCTCCGTATATGCCCGACCATCAAACCCCGAAAGCGCCAGCTCTCCCCCTCCTGCATCTCGACATGGGACGGACCGGAGCGGCACCTTCCCTCCGCCTTCCGGAAGGTCCAGCACGTGTTTGAAGACGCGCGAGGCGCCGCTCAGCTCACACTCGCACTGCCTGCGCGGGCCGCCGGAATAGGCTGGTAGGAATTGTCTTCCGGCCGATAGGAGCGGTAGCGGCTGAAGCAATATTGCACGTGGTCGGGCGGAAGCCAGGGCCAGGCGGCGCCGGCTTCCTGCGACAGAACGTAGCCATCCATTGGCAACGTGTCGCTCGCCTCGACATAGCTGGCGCCATCGTCGAGAGGCTGTGTGGCGCAGCCGGCAGCGCCGGCATCGGAATAAGAATTCAGGTTCCGCCAGGCGTCCGGCGCGGCTGCCTGGCAAGCGACGGCACGCCCAGCGCCGCCTCAATGCCTCTTGAAATACTGCACCTCGCGTTCGTGCTTCTCCGCAGCCTCGCGGCTGTCAAATGTCCCGAGATTGCGGCGCTTGCCGGTCTTTTCGTCCTTCTTGCGCGAATAGAGGCGGTGTTTTCCGTCTTTGAGTTTTCTGATCATCTGTCACTCCCCGAGCCGCTGCTTCCCCTTGAGGTTGCGCGCGGCTTGCTCGATCGCCGCCCGGTCGTTGCCCAGCCTGTCGATCAGCTCCTGCGCCTGTTCGCCCGATATGCCGGTGCGTATCGCGAGGGCCTCCACCGTCAACACGTCGGAGCTCGCGACCTCGCGGGTTTCCGGCAGGGCATCGCCTGCCGTCAGCGGCAGGGCTGCCTCCCTGTCGATCTCGGCCTCGGCCCGGTGCCAGTGCCGCTCGGGATCGCCATGGATCCGGCCTTCACGTTCCCAGATCTGGTATGCGCGCTCACGAATCTTGTCTTCCCGGTCGTCGCCCATGTTGATTCCTCCTTTGGGTATCGGATGAACGCCGCGCCAACCCGAACGATCCAAGAAATCTGCGTGATCGTTGGGTGGGGTCGCACAAGGCGCCATGCACTGCGGCCGCCAGCCCGCCCTGCCTACTCGCACTGCCTGCGCGGGCCGCCGGAGTAAGGCTGATAGCTGTTGTCTTCCGGCCGATAGGAGCGATAGCGGCTGAAGCAATATTGCACGTGGTCGGGCGGAAGCCAGGCGGCGCCGGCTTCCTGCGACGGAACGTAACCATCCATTGGCAACGTGTCGCTCGCTTCGACATAGCTGGCGCCATCGTCGGGAGGCTGTGCGGTGCGGTCGGCAGCGCCCGCATCGAGATAGGGCGAGATGCAGGGGCGCTGCTCTCCGCTGTAGGACGTGTAGTGGTCGTCGCTTGGCCTGTAGGAGCGGTAGCGGCTTGCGCACCATTCTGCATGGCCGGCAGGCACCGCCTGCTGCTCGCCCGTCTGCTGCTCGTCCGCTTGCGGCTGGATAGAGCCGGTAACGATGGGCGCCGAAGCCGCGGCATCGGCAGGTGTCGAGCTGCGATCAACTGGGCGGGCGGGAAGTCGCTCAAGACGCTGCGAAGCAGCGTCCACCTTCCGCGGCTCCTTGGGCCACAGTTCGGCGACGCTGGACGTCGGGGCGACCTGCCGCACCGGCTCGGCGGCAAGAATCCAGAGGGCGAAGGCCAATCCGCTGGCAAAAACCGCCAGCGTCAGCACGAAGCCGCCAAGTAAGGCTGATAAAGCTTTCACCCTGCGCTCCTTTGCCCCTCATCTCTAAAATGCGAGGCATTGGATCCGGTTCCAACCAGGCCCAACGGCAGGAGCTTCGGCGCTCAGGGGAAAACCTTCCCCGTCTCGGCTTCGCCGAGCCACCTCTCCCCGCTTGACGGGGCGAGGAACCCAGGTTTCAAAGATCGCCGACAACCTCCCTATACGCCCTCACCTCGCCGTCCTGCCCGCGAATCCACCACGTCTCTCCGTCCTGCGCCTCGACATAGGACGGGCCGAGCGGCACCTTGCCTCCGCCGTCCGGCAGGTCCAGCACATAGACGGGGTTGCAGATGCCCGACAGCCGCGCGCGCAAGGCGCTGACCAACGCCTGTCCCTCGGCAATGGTGGTGCGCCGGTGCGCCATGCCGCGGGCGAGATCGCCGTGGTGCAGGTAATAGGGTTTGACGCCGAGGCGGTACATCAGCTCCCGGCACAGCTCCTCCAGCACCTCGACCGTGTCGTTGACGCCTTTCAGGAGAACGCTCTGGTTCAGCAGCACGAAGCCGCCCTGTCGCAACGTGCGGCAGGCCGCTTCGGCCGCCGTCGTGATCTCCCGCGCGTGGTTGAAATGGGTAACGATCGTGACCATCAGCCGGCCCTGCAGGGAGCGAACCAGCCCTGACGTGACGCGCGAGGGCAGAGCGACGGGCACGCGCGTGTGGATGCGTAACAGCCGCACATGCGGAACCGCCTCGATGCGGGCGCGGATTTCGGCCAGCGCCTTGTCCGGCAGGGACAGCGGATCGCCGCCGGTCAGGATCACCTCGCGGATTTCGGGATGAGCCTCGATATAGGCAAAGGCCGGCTCCAGCGCCTCGCGCGTATAACCACGGCCGATCGAGGTCAGCGATTCCTTGCGAAAGCAGAACCGGCAATAGACCGCGCATTGATAGGTCGGGAACAAAAGAACCCGGTCGGCATGGCGATGCGTCAATCTCGGCACCGGACTGAAGGCATGGTCGGCGATCGGATCGTCGAGCTCGCCTTCCTGCTCGGCCAGTTCTTCGGGCGACGGGATGACCTGCGCCCGGATGGGATCGGCGGGGTCGCTCCAGTCGATCAGGTCGAGATAGGCTTTTGGGATGCGTACCTTGTGGCGCGTGGCCGCGGCTTGGGCCGCCGCGCGCTCGGCTGGCGACAGTGGCAGCGAATCCAGATCGCGCACATGCCGCACGCCCGCGCGAACATCGTCCTGCCACGCGGCGTCGTCATCGGCCGGCATGCCGGCTGCATCGACAACCATGCTGGCGTCGGCGAGATGTGAGGTCATCGAGGGGCTCCTTGAATTCGGGGCTGGATACAGCATTGGAGCCGAGGCTTGAAGGGAATAAGCGGCGTTGCGATGGCACGGACGAAAAGGCCGCTCTCAGCTTCGGCGCCGCGACCCTGCTGCACCCTGCCCCATCAGCGCCCGCGTGATGTCCCAACGCGCCCGTCCGGCTTCATGATGATCTCGCGATGCGGATAGGGGATGTCTATGCCGTTTTCCCTAAAGGTGTCCCACAGCGCCAGCAGCACCCTTCCGCGCACGTTGGTCAGGCCTTGTTGAGGATCGTGGATCCAGAAGCGCAGGACGAAATTGAGCGAGGAGTCGCCGAAGTCCGTGAGCCAGCAGACCGGCCGCCGGCCCGCTTCGACCCGGCCGACGCTCGTGGCGGCCGCTATCGCCAGTTCACTGACCTTATGCGGGTCGGCGTCGTAAGAGACCCCGAAATTGACGTCGAGCCGCACAAGGTTATCGCTGAACGACCAGTTGATGACCCTTTGGGTGATGAAGTCTTCGTTCGGGATCAGGTATTCGCGGCCGTCGCGCGTCACCACCGAGACAAATCGCGCCCGCAGTTCGCGTACCCAGCCGAAGGTGCCTTCGAGCGAAATGGTGTCGCCCGGCTTGATCGACTTGTCGAGAAGGATGATCATGCCGGAGACGAAATTTGAAACGACCTTTTGCAGCCCGAAAGCCAGGCCGACGCCGACGGCGCCGGAGAATATCGTCAGAGCCGTCAGGTCGAGACCGACGGAAGACAGGGCGATGACACCCGCGACCAGCACAAGGCCGACCTTTGCGACCTTGCCGACGAGGACGCGGATCGAGGGTGTCAGCTCTTCGGAGATCCGGACACGCTCATCGATATATTTGCCGACGACCACCGCAAGCCAAACCGTGGCGATCAGCAACAGCGCCGCTTTCAGCACCATGAGCGCCGAAAGGCGAACCGCGCCCAAAGGTATTGCGAGGCTGTCCAGGAAAGCCGCGGTGTCGTCATCGATGCCCAGGATGACGAGGGCCGCATAGATCCAGGTGAGCCAGGCGAGAGCCCGCGCGACAAAGCGGTTGCGGATGATGCGCGACAGCACCGACGCGAACAGCCACGCGAGGGATAGCGAGAGCGCGATAGTGATGAAATGGCTCCGGCTTGGCCAGGTGACGGCGCGCATGAGAAAGAGCGCGGCAAGCAGGAAGACCGTGAACAGGATCCAGTCGGTGCGCCGCAACAGGGCAACCACGACCCTCAACAGTCCGGGATGGCCCTTTATCTGGCGTGCCCGGTTCTCCACGAGCGGTTCGATGCGCTGCGCCGCAAGCTTCGCGACGAGGAAGAGCACGACGATGATTGCGGCCTGATAGAAAAACCACGGCGTGACGGCGTAGTCGAACCATCGGCTGGCCCAGGCCAGCGATTCATCGATGGCGTTGCGAAAATCCATTCCCACACGACCGTTATGGACTGGCGAACAGCAACTCGCCATCCACAATGTCGCCGGCCTCCTGAATGGTCAAGCCGACCACCAAGACGCCTTCCAGGCCTCCGCTCTGCGCATCAGCCCTGCAAGTCCGGCGGCTCCTGCCAAAGCGTTCGGGACAGTCAGGTATAGCCGCTGCCATAGGTGTGGATGTCTCGGGCGTCAGTTCGGCACCCGGTTCGAGCGCACGGCCGATCAGAAACAACCGCTGGAAATCGCTAACTCATAACATTAGCTTGCGCTTACATTAGCTTGAGCGTATGTATCTAAATTGGCCGGTGATCTACCCCCCAACCGGTTAGGCTCGGCGCCAGTCCCCCCCTCAGGCCAACGACGCCGGGCCGCTCCGGGCTTGGTCCGGGAAGCCCTGCTTTAAGTGCCCCCCACTGTTCCTGTCGCGGCAGTTGAGAAAGTCGACCGATCGTCGGCCTTTTCGATATCGATCAAGGGGCCTCGCCCACCGGCGGTGAACACATCGACGATGTCCCCCTCAGGTGTCGGCCTTCCCGTCGCCAGCCATGGTCGCTAATCTCGGCTCAGGGAAAGGCTGGAGAAGAGGAATGGCGAACGACTTGTCGCCAAGGCTTTTGGCGATCGTCGATGCGCTGCCTTTGCGGCAGGGCATGCGGGTGCTCGAGATCGGCTGCGGACCGGGTGCTGCGGCGCGCGAGATCGCACGCCGGATTGGCGACGGCCACGTGCTGGCGATCGACCGCTCGGCCAAGGCCATCGCGCAGGCCAGGGCCGCCTCGCGCGCCGAGATTGCAGCGGGCCGGCTGAGCCTTCGTCAGGTCGCTATCGAGGACTTCAACCTAGAGGCGGACGAGAAGCCCTTCGACATTGCCGTTGCGGTGCGCGTCGGCGCACTGGACGGGCGTCATCCCAAGGCAGGAAAAATCGCCCTGCAACGGCTTGAGGCCGCGTTGACGGCGCAAGGCCGGCTGTTCATCGACGGCGGCGATCCGCTGCGCGAAATTGTGATACGCGGCTGAGCAGCCGGTGGCTTTCTCTCCGGAATCGAGGGTTTGAGTGACGGTGAGCGGCAGCGTCGGGCCTGCGCCTCAGCTCCTCAGCCCCGGCGCTTCCTGCCCGGTGCGCTCGACATATTCCGTATAGCCGCCGCCATAGGTTTGAATGCCCTCGGGCGTCAGTTCCAGCACCCGGTTCGACAGCGCTGCCAGGAAATGCCGGTCGTGCGAGACGAACAGCATGGTGCCCTCATAC
>NZ_RZTA01000142.1:0-14027 GCF_004023115.1 Mesorhizobium sp. M6A.T.Cr.TU.017.01.1.1 | reverse complement strand
GCTGAGATGAGCGCGAATCGCCAACGCATCGTTGAAGGTCCGGAGATAGACGCAGCGCGGGCCGAGGCCGGGCATTGGCAGCTTGCGCGGGGTTGACCCGGTTGCCAGCAAAAGCTTGTCGTAAGGCAGGTCCGAGCCGTCCGACAGGCGCACGAGATGCGCGGCGCGATCGATCGCCACCGCCTGAACCGAATGGATATGCCGGATCGACCTCTCGGCCAGGATTTCATCGCTGGCGATCGCCTTGATCACGGGCGCATCGCTAGCCATCGCTTCTTTCGACAGCGGCGGCCGCTCATAGGGCAGATGCGGCTCGTCGCCGACCAGCGTCACCGGCCCGTCATAGCCGAGATCGCGCAGCGCCAAGGCAGCCCGCCCGCCGCATTCACCGGCACCGATGATGACCATCCCGTTCGTCATCACCGTCACCCGATCTGAATGAGGATTTTACCGGCGTCGAGCTTGACCGGATATGTCCTGAGATTGACGCAGACTGGCGCGCCCCTGGCCGCACCGGTCTTGTAGTTGAAGCGGCCATTGTGCTTCGGGCATTCGATGATGTCGTCCATCACCAGCCCGTCGGCCAGGTGCACCTTCTCATGCGTGCAAAGACCGTCCGTCGCGAAATATTCGTCGTCGGGGCTGCGATAGATGGCGAAGGTGCGGCCTTCATGGTCGAACCGCATCACGTCCTCTTCGTCGATGTCTTCGGCATCACAGGCCTCGACCCAGTCGCTCATCAGTCCTCCCGGCGTTTTTTGCTTGGTCAACTTGCCCGGCATGTTGCCTGGCATGGGCGCATATCATTCCGCTGCTGCCGCGACGGCATCGTTATCGTTGTGGAGTTCCTCGCGATAGGGCTTCGCGGTCGGCGGCAGTTCGCGCTTGAGGAAATAATCTTCATTGCGCAGCTGGCGCAGGAAGGCAGGCACCATCTCGCGATAGCCGGCCAGGATCGACGGCGTCGGCGCCGGCAGGTCGTGCTTGATCATCTCGTGCAGCCTTGGCAGCGCGTGATAGGGCACCATCGGGAACATGTGGTGCTCCACATGATAGTTCATGTTCCAGTAGATGAAGCGGCTGATCGGGTTCATGTAGACGGTGCGGCTGTTGAGGCGATGGTCGATGACATTTTCGGCGAGGCCGCCATGCTGCAGCAGGCCCGTCATGACATGATGCCAGGCGCCGTAAAGCCTGGGCAGCCCGACCAGCATCAGGGGCAGGAACGAGCCGCTATAAAGTGCCAGCGCGATGGTCGCGGCATAGATTGCCGCCCAGATGCGGGCAATGCGGATCGCCTTTGGCTGCTCCTGCTCGGGAATGAAGGTTTTTTCCGCCGGGCTGACGATGCCGGCCGCATTGCGCAGCATGTCGCTCATGGCATGCCAGGCATCGAGAATGCCGAAGAAATTGAGCACGACGCGCAACAGATCCGGCGGGCGCATCACCGCGATCTCCGGATCGCGACCGACGATGATCGTATCGGTGTGATGCCGCGTATGGCTCCAGCGCCAGGTCACCGGGTTGCGCATGATCATGAAGCAGGCGAGCTGGTAGATCACATCATTCATCCACTGCGTCCTGAACGCGGTGCCATGACCGCATTCGTGCCAGCGTGAATCGGTGGAAGAGCCGTAAAGCACGCCATAGACGAAGAAGAACGGGACGCACCACCACGTGCCCCAGAACCAGGCGCCGCCTGCGCCGCTCAGGATCAAGGCGCCGAGCCAGATGATGGTGTCGCGGATCGCCGGGCCGTCGGAGCGCTGCATCAGCGCCTTCATCTGCTTGCGCGGCACGTCGGTGTGATACCACTCGGCCGCCGCCAGCCCGGTCTCGACGGCGAGCTTGGCGTCGCGGCCGATCAGGCTGTAGTCGCGCCGGGACGGTGCTGCGTCCATCGTTGCGTCCATGGGAGTGCCTCCACCAGCGCCCTGCGATCCGCCCCGGTCAATGACCGGGCCGCGGTCGCAAACGTCGTAGGCTAGGAATAGCGCCAAGCCATGATAGGCTCAATATCACAAAGATAGTTTCTATCATTTCCCATCAGAATGATATAAATTGCTTTGGCAAGCGGAGAGAGACAGCCATGGCAAAACGGCCGACCATCACCGATCTGGCGCGCGCCTCCGGCGTCAGCGTCGCCACCGTCGACCGGGTGCTGAACAATCGCCTGCCGGTGCGCGAGGAAACCGCGCGCCGTGTCTATGAGGCGGCGACCGATATCGGCTATCACGCTGCCGGACTGATCAAGCAGCGGATGCGCCAGGAACTGCCGGAATATCGGCTCGGCTTTCTGCTGCTGAGGGGCAATGATGTTTTCTACAGCGATTTCGCGCGGGAGCTCGAACTGGCGGTGTCGCAATCGCAGCGCTTCCGCGGCGTGGCAACCATCGACTTCGCCGGTTCGCTGGCGCCCGGCGAGATCACTGCCCAGATGCGCAAGCTGGCGGCGAAATCCAGGGCTGTCGCCCTTGTCGGTCCGGATCATCCGACGCTGACGGCAGCCGTCGAGGCGCTGAAGGCGAGAGGGCAACCCGTCTTCTCGCTGCTGTCCGACTTTGCCGCCGGCATCCGCGAGGGCTATGTCGGCCTCGACAACCGCAAGGTCGGCCGCACCGCGGCCTGGATGATCGCCAGGGCGGCGAGGAAGCCCGGCAAGGTCGCGCTTTTTGTCGGCAGTCATCGCTTCCATGGTCATGAGCTGCGCGAGATCGGCTTCAGATCATTCTTCCGCGAGCATGCGCCGGAATTCACGGTGCTGGAGACGCTGGTCAACCTGGAGGCCAACCAGGTGACCCATGATGCGATGATCGATCTTCTGGCGCGGTACCCAGATCTTGCCGGCTGCTACGTCGCCGGCGGCGGCATGGAAGGCGCGGTTTCCGCGCTCAGGGCAGCGAGGCCCGTAAATATGCCGGTGGTCGTTTGCAATGAGATCAACGCCGAGTCGCGCGCGGCGCTCGCCGACAACATCCTGACCATGGTGATTTCGACGCCGCTGGCAGCACTATGCCGCGAGCTTGTCGATCTGATGGCGCATGCCATCGAGGCAGGCGCTGCCAACGCGCCCGGCCAGACCTTCCTGCCCTTCGACATCTATCTGCCGGAAAACATCTAGGTTCGGGCAAAACATCTGGGCTCAGCCAATGCATCCAGCTTCAGATCGGGCACCACGATGCATCGGCAATGATGTGAACCATCAGCCTGATGGATTCTTGCAGAAGGTTTGCCGGCCCTCAGCGGCGTTATCCGAAAATCCGCCATCCGATTTCGGAATCTCCTTGACGCCCGCCGGCGGAATGGAATAAATATTTCACTAGATAGGTATTTTGGTTCTTTCGTTCCGGAACATCTGTTTCAAGCAGAGGGCTTGGCGTTCCAGTCAACGCGGAAATCGCCATCGGGAACGGAGATGGCAATCGGGAGAGATTCCCTGGGAGATCGGGGATTCCGGGTAGATCGGTGCAGCCGGACACCAATTCTGTGGAGGAGAGAATAAAATGAAGAAACTGCTTTTGGGCGTCGTGTTTTCGGCGCTGATGAGTTCGTCCGCCCTCGCTGCCAAGATCGGCGTGTCTATGGCGCTGTTCGACGACAATTTTCTCACCGTGCTGCGCAACGGCATGATCGAGCAGGCCAAGGGCATGGAAGGCGTAGAACTGCAGGTCGAGGACGCGCAGAACGACGTCGCCAAGCAGCTCGACCAGATCAAGAATTTCGTCGCCTCGGGCGTCGACGCGATCATCGTCAATCCGGTCGACACCTCGGCCACCCAGGCGATGTCGGACGCCGCCGCTGCGGCCAAGGTTCCGCTGGTCTATGTCAACCGCGAGCCGGTCAACGTCGACACGCTGCCGGACAACCAGGCCTTCGTCGCCTCGAACGAGGTTGAGTCCGGCACTCTCGAAACCCAGGAAGTCTGCCGCCTGTTCAAGGAGGCCGGCAAGACCGAGGCCAATGTCTATGTGATCATGGGCGAGCTGTCGAACCAGGCGGCGGTGCAGCGCACCAAGGATATTGACGATGTGATCGCCACTCCGGAATGCAGCTTCATCAAGATCATCGACAAGCAGACATCGAACTGGAAACGCGAGGAAGCGCAGAACCTGATGACCAACTGGCTGTCGACCGGCACGCCGTTCGATGGCGTGATCGCCAACAATGACGAAAGCGCCATCGGTGCGATCCAGGCCATGAAGGCTGCCAACGTCGACATGAAGTCGGTTGTCGTCGGCGGCGTGGACGCCACCCAGGACGCGCTTGCCGCGATGCAGGCGGGCGACCTCGACGCGACCGTGTTCCAGGACGCGGCCGGCCAGGGCGCCGGGGCGCTGGACGCCGCGCTCAAGCTTTCCAAGGGCGAGGCGGTCGAACAGAAGGTCTACATACCCTTCCAACTGGTCACGCCGGCGAACATCGACAAGTTCCTTAAGAAGAACTGAGGCTGCGGGATCGTTTCGATAGGGAGCGGCGCGTCAGAGCATCGGACCGTTTTGGGAAATCCGATGTTCGAAACAAGAGCATCGGGAGCTCAAAACAAAGGGACGGCGCCGCTCCTCTTTCCCTCATCGCCGTAGACAGGCGGCGGGAGGGCGACTGCTGACGGAGGAAGCAAGATTTGGCACAGACAACCCATGGCGTCGGCGGACTCAGCTATGATGCGAAGAAGCGCACATGGCCTGCCGAATTCAACGTTTTCCTGGCGCTCATCATCCTCGTCGGCGCCTTCGAGCTGATAGGCCGTGTCTTTCTTGGCGACAGCTTTCTGTTCAACACCCGCGCCAATGTCGATACGATCTTCAACGAGGCGCGCCTGCAGATCATCATCCTGCAGGTGTCGATCGTCGGCATCATCGCCATCGGCGTGACGCAGGTGATCATTTCCGGCGGCATCGACCTTTCCTCTGGTTCGATCGTCGGCGCCACGGCGATGATCGCCATGAGTTTCGCCCAGGTAGCGACGGTCAACGGCAACCCTAACCCCAAGGCGGTGTTCCTCGCGCAAGGCTGGACCGACCTGCCGGTGATCGTGCCGGTGCTGGTCGCGATCGGCTGCGGCCTGCTGGCGGGCTTGGTCAACGGCTCGTTGATCGCCTACACGCGCATTCCGCCGTTCATCGCCACGCTCGGCATGATGGTCACCGCGCGCGGCATCGCCAAATGGTGGTCCAAGGGGCAGCCGATCTCGTTTCCCACCGAGAGTTTCGCCGCCATCGGCAAGGGGTTGATGCCGGTCATCATCTTCATATCGCTGGCGATTCTGTTCCAGCTGATCCTGTCATACACCAGGTACGGCAAGCACTGTTATGCCATCGGCTCCAACGAGGACGCCGCCCGGATGTCCGGCATAAATGTCCAGAACCACAAGATCCTCGTCTTCGTCATTGCCGGCATCCTCGCCTCGCTCGCCGCCGTGGTGCTGAGCTCCAAGAACCTCACCGCTCAGGCCGGCATGGGTGTGATGTACGAGTTGGACGCCATCGCCATGGCGGTCATCGGCGGCGTCTCGCTGTCGGGCGGCCGCGGCTCGATCATCGGAACGGTGATCGGTGCGCTGATCTTCGGCGTCATCATCTCCGGCTTCACCTTCCTGCGCCTCGACGCCTACTACCAGGAGATGGTCAAGGGCGTGATCATCATCGGCGCAGTCGTTCTCGACCAGTGGCGCCAGCGCCTGCGGGCAATGAGGGCTTGATCATGTCAGACATCGTCCTGAAGACCGAAAACCTGACCAAATACTATGGCGGCGTGCATGCGCTCGAAAGCGCGAACTTCGAGCTGCGCAAGGGCGAGCATGTCGCCATCATGGGTGACAACGGCGCCGGCAAGTCGACCTTCGTGCGCCAGATCACCGCCGTCGAGCAGCGCACCAGCGGCAAGGTCTGGTTCGATGGCAAGGAAGTGAACTTCGCCGGCCCGATCGCGGCGCGCGAGGCGGGCATCGAAACGGTGTTCCAGAACCTGGCGCTTGCCGACGATCTCGACGTGCCGTCGAACCTGTTTCTCGGCCGCGAGAAGGTGCTTTTCAATCTCGGGCCTTTCTCGATCCTCGATCGCAAGTTCATGCGCAAGGCGACCGAGGCGGCGTTGATCCGCACGGCGGTCAAGATTCCCAATCTCAACAACACCATCCGCCACATGTCGGGCGGCCAGCGCCAGTGCGTGGCGATCGCCAGAACCGCGACCTTTGCGTCCAAGCTCATCATCATGGATGAGCCGACGGCAGCACTTGGCGTGCAGGAGACGATGCAGGTCGAAAACATCATCCGCACGCTGAAAGCCAATGGCGAGCCGTTGATCCTGATCAGCCACAACATGCGCCAGGTGTTCGACCTTTGCGACCGCATCGTTGTCTTCCGGCGCGGCCGCATCGTCGCCAATTTGCGCAAGCAGGACACCGACGGCAACGATATCGTCTCATATATCACCGGCGCCAAGACCGGGGAGGCGGAACTTGCGGCCTAGGGCCAATGCCGGCGCGGGTCATCGACCCGTCGCCGATCTGCCGCGATAAGAAAATCTACTGCGCCTCGCGCTGAACGGTGCAGGAAAGACGCACTTCCATTTTCGAACAATCCTCAAAGGAAATTCCCATGTCTCTCCGCTTCGCTCTTCTCGGTGCCGGCCGCATCGGCAAGGTCCACGCCCGTGCCGTTGGTTCCAATCCGCAGGCCAGGCTGGTGGCAGTTGCCGATGCCTTCGAGAAGGCGGCGACGGATCTGGCGTCGGCCTATGGCGCCGAAGTACGAACCATCGAGGCCATCGAAAAAGCCGGAGATATCGACGCAGTCATCATCTGCACGCCGACCGACACCCATGCCGACTTGATCGAGCGGTTCGCCAAGGCCGGCAAGGCGATCTTCTGCGAGAAGCCGATCGACCTCGACGCCGGCAGAGTGGAAGAATGCCTTGAAGTGGTCGACAAGGCCGGAGCCACTTTGATGGTTGGCTTCAATCGCCGCTTCGATCCGCATTTCGCCGCCGTGCGCAAGGCGATCGACGACGGCGCCATCGGCACGGTCGAGATGGTGACTATCACGTCGCGCGATCCCGGCCCGCCGCCACTCGATTATATCGGCCGCTCGGGCGGCATCTTCCGCGACATGACCATCCATGATTTCGACATGGCGCGCTTCCTGCTCGGCGAGGAGCCGGTGGCCGTCAGCGCCCATGCCTCGGTGCTGGTCGACAGACAAATCGGCGAGGCCGGCGACTTCGACAGCGTCAGCGTCATCCTCGAAACCTCTTCCGGCAAGCAGTGCATCATCTCCAATTCGCGCCGCGCCACCTATGGCTACGACCAGCGCATCGAGGTGCATGGCTCGAAAGGCATGATTGCGGCCGAGAACCAGCGGCCGGTGTCGATCGAACTGGCCAATGAAAAGGGCTATACGCGCCCGCCGCTGCACGACTTCTTCATGACCCGCTACCTCGACGCCTATGCCAACGAGATCGCTGCCTTCATCGCGGCGGCGACATCAGGCAAGAAGGCGGCGCCGAGCGGCAAGGACGGGCTCGTCGCGCTGAGGCTGGCGGACGCGGCGCTGAAATCGGCGAAGGAAGGCAAGACCGTTCGCCTCGACAAGACAGTCTGACTATCAAGCACAGGAGCAAGGCGATGAACGGTTCCGCCGGTCGCAATTCAGAAACACGCGCCATCGTCACCGGCGGTGCGCAAGGCATTGGCTTCGCCGTCGCTGAGGCGCTGGCTGATGAGGGCTGCCGGGCGCTGGCGCTGGTCGGCCGCTCGCAGGAGAAGGGCGACAAGGCCGTCGCCATCCTCAAGAAGTCGGGCGTCGACGCCATCTTCATCAGCGCCGATGTTTCCAAAGTGGCCGACTGCAAGCGCGCGGTCGAAACGGCGATCGGCCATTTCGGCAGCGTCAACGCGCTGGTCAATGCCGCCGCCACCTCGGCGCGCGGTTCACTGGTCGAGACGAGTGAAGAGCTTTTCGACCAGATTTTCCAGACCAATGTGCGCGGCCCCTTCTTCCTGATGCAGGGCGTGGTGGCGCAGCTGCTCGCCCGCAAGGCGCCAGGCTCGATCGTCAATGTGCTGTCGATGTCGGCGCATTGCGGGCAATCGTTCCTGGCGCCCTATTCGTCGAGCAAGGGCGCACTGGCGACGCTGACCAAGAATGTCGCCAACGCGTACCGCAGCAACCGCATCCGTTGCAACGCCGTGCTGCCCGGCTGGATGGACACCGAGGGCGAGGCGATCGTGCAGAAGAAATGGCACGATGCGCCTGATAACTGGCTGGAAAAGGCCGAGGCGGCGCAGCCGATGGGCCAATTGGTGAAGCCGGACCAGCTTGCCCGGCTGATCAGCTATATGGTCAGCCCGCAGTCGGGCGTCATGACCGGGTCGCTGGTCGACTATGACCAGAATATTGCGGGATCGTCGCCGGAGTAGTGTCATCAGAAGCGTGGGTAGTAGGTCAGTTTGAAATTCCTCTTTCAAATGGCCGGGCTTGAATGCCATATTGGAAGAATGACAGACCAAATCGCATCCGGCATCGTGGTCGTCCGCGTGTTCATGACCGACCATCTCGTGGGCGGTCAGCCAGCAGTTCAATTGTGGGCCGCAGCCGTTCCGCGGGATGAAGCGGTCGCTGCTGTCAAAAGAGCGATTCCAGCTCATTGGACCGCTGAGTTGACTGATCGACGGCTTACTCAGGATCACGTCAGACGACTCAATATGAAGCTGGGCAGTGTCTTCGAATTGAGTTTAGCGGAATGAACCCAAGCGCCCGTGCGACGTGGTCAATTGGCGAAGTCGGTTGTAGGACATCACAACAAGTCAACTTGGGAGGATTCTATGGCGATTGCTCGTTGCACATCACATCCGATCACGCGTGACACGAAGGAACCTTATCAGGTCCACGCTTTACCAATTGGCTATCCTACAACGGCGGCAGTTTGCGGACGGGTTGGATGCGAAGACCCTGCTCGTATTTGGCTGACGCCTGACGAAGCAAAGAAACATAGTGCCGGTCAACGAGTCTTCGGCGTCAAAACACATTCGGTCAAAGTGCGTGTTGGGGCCGATCTTATTTCAAACTGACACAATACCGACGCGTGACAAGCGCCCCGGCTTCGATTATATGAGCCGCATGATCAACCTGACCGCCACATATTGGTACTTTAGGAGCTCGCTGGCGGCGGGAGGATTGCGCTCGATCTGAAGATTGCAGCATCAAAATCCGAACAGCCGCCAGACCTGGCGGCTTTTTTTGTTTCAGCCGGCAGGTCTCCCAATCAGGAGCAGAGAGCCGTGTTGACCACCACAGATGATCTTCGGGTCAAGGAAATCCGAGAACTGAGTACGCCGGACCAGGTGATGCGGGAGATACCGCGCACGCTGACGGCGACGCGCACCGTGACCGCGTCGCGCAACGCTATCCACGCCGTGCTGACCGGCACTGACGATCGGCTGATCGTCGTCGTCGGCCCCTGCTCGATCCACGACCCGGCCGCCGCCGTAGACTATGCCAGCCGCCTGGCATCGCTGCGCGATAGCCTGTCCGATCGGCTGGAGATCGTGATGCGCGTCTATTTCGAGAAGCCGCGCACGACGGTCGGCTGGAAAGGCCTGATCAACGATCCTGACCTCGACGGCAGCTTCAACATCGACAAAGGACTGAGGCTGGCGCGCAACGTTCTCTCCGCCGTCAACAATCTTGGCCTGCCGGCGGCGACCGAATTCCTCGACATGGCCACCCCGCAATACATTGCCGACCTCGTCGCCTGGGGCGCGATCGGCGCGCGCACGACGGAGAGCCAGATCCATCGGGAACTCGCATCCGGCCTGTCCTGCCCGGTCGGCTTCAAGAACGGCACCGACGGCAATTTGCGGATCGCCGCCGAGGCGGTGAAATCCGCCGCCCAGCCGCATCATTTCTTGGCGGTGACGAAGGGCGGGCGCAGCGCCATCGCGACGACCACCGGCAACGAGGACTGCCACGTCATCCTGCGCGGCGGCATTCAGCCCAATTATGACGCGGCAAGCGTCGCCGCCGCCGGTGCGGAACTCGCCCGGATCGGCGTCGCGCCCCGGCTGATGATCGATGTCAGCCACGCCAACAGCAACAAGAAGCCAGAGAATCAGCCGAAGGTAGCGGCCGACGTGGCGGGCCAAGTCGCGGCAGGCGACGAGCGCATTATCGGCGTCATGATCGAGAGCAACCTCGTTGCCGGCCGGCAGGACGTCATGCCCGGCAAGCCGCTCGTCTACGGCCAGAGCATCACCGATGGCTGCATCGACTGGGCAACCACCGAAACGGTGCTGCACGGCCTTGCCGACGCGGTCGAGCAACGCCGGTCGGCGCGACGCGCCCTGGTCGCCAGCCGCCCGGGAGCCGCTTGACGCTTTCCCCTTCTCCCCTTGTGGGAGAAGGTGGATCGGTGCGCAGCACCGAGACGGATGAGGGGTGCTGGAGGAAATGAGGCGTTGAGATATCGAGTGATTTTAGGTTCTTAAGACGTCAAAGTCGCGATCTGGCCAACACCCCTCATCCGACCGAGCTTCGCTCGGCCACCTTCTCCCACAAGAAGGGGAGAAGGGGAGCCAACGCCCGCGCTACCTAACATCCAACCAGCGCTGTTCCTCGAACGAGCGCGCCATGGCATGCACGGTGCGCTCGATCTCCAGGCCTTCGTCGAAATCGATGATGCGCGCCGGCTTGCCGGCGAGCCTGGTCAGCAGTTCTCGGCATTCGATGATCTTGAGATCGTTGAAGCCGAGACCGTGGCCGGGTGCCGGCAGGAAGGCGTCGTAAGGTCTGTGGTGCGGCGCCACCAGGATGGTTCGGTAACCCTGCTCGGTCGGCCGGTCGGCGGTGAGATAGAGCTGGAACTCGTTCATCCGCTCCTGATCGTACAGGATCGAGCCCTTCGAGCCGAAGATCTGGATAGCGATCCGGCCCTTGCGGCCCCAGGCCGAACGGTTGGCCAGCAAGGTGCCGGCAACGCCGTTTTCGAGGTGCATCAGCACGCTGGCGATGTCATAGGTCTCGACCGTGCGGCGCCCGCCTGAAGCGACGCGGCGATCGGCATAGGGTTTTGCCATGTCGCACATGACGCGGGCGACGCGGCCGAACAGCACGGCGACCAGCGACAGCGGATGCACCGCGAAATCGTCGAGCGCGCCGTAGCCGGACGCCGCCTCGTGCTTCCAGAAGAACAGCGCCTCTGGATCGGCCATGAAATCCTCGTCCATCTCGATGCGCAGATGGTTGACCTCGCCGATGATCTTTTCGTCGAGCAGCGCACCGATATGGCGGATCGCGGGGTTCTGGATGTAGTTGTAGCCGAGGGCTGCCACCTTGCCGGATTTTTTCGCTGCTGCCGCCATGGCTTCGGCTTCTGCGAAGCCCGGCGCCATCGGTTTTTCGCACCATAGATGCTTGCCGGCTTCGAGGATGGCGATGGCCATTTCCGGATGGAACTGGTTTGGCGTCGTCAACGAGACGATATCGACCTCGGGGTCGTTAACGACGGCGCGCCAGTCACCGGAACCCTTGGCGAAGCCGAATTCGGTGGCACGGCGCTTGGCAAGGTCCTCGTCGACCTCGCCGAGATGGACCAGCCTTGGTTTGGCCACGTCGGGAAAGACAGTGCCGACCGCGTTCCAGGCGATGGCGTGGCACTTGCCCATGAAGCCTGTGCCGATTAGACCGACTCCGACCATTCCCTTGTCTCCGCTATCAGGAAGATTTGCGTGGATGAATTAGTCCATTTTATCCAGAAATGGAACGCATGCCTCATTTTTTATGGCCTTCTTGCACAGGCTCGCTATGATGGGGCACACAGCATCGACTGATGGGCCTAGGCGGAGCGACGATGGACGAACGGGTGCCCCGCGATTTCGAGACGCTGCGTACGACGATCCTGGAACGGCGCCATAGCCTGCCCAAGCGTATCGCGCAGATCGCCGCCTATGCGCTCGACAATCCCGACGATATTGCCTTCGGCACCGCCGCCAGCATAGCCGCCTCCGCCGGCGTTCAGCCTTCGACCCTGATCCGCTTTGCCCAGCAGCTCGGCTTCGACGGCTTCACCAGCCTGCAGCTGGTATTTCGCGAGCGCCTGCGTGAGCGCAATTCGTCCTATGACGAAAGGCTGGCGGCATTGCGCGCCAAGGCCGAGGAAGGCGCCGGTCACCGAGCGATCTTCGACGGCTTCGTCGCCGCGGCCAGCACCTCGCTCAACGATATTTCAGGCAGGTTGAACGAAGAGCATTTCGAAGATGCTATCGCCTTGCTGGCGAAGGCGGAGACCATCTATGTGCTGGCCAAGCGCCGCTCCTATCCGGTCGCCTCCTACATCGCCTATGCGCTGGGCAAGCTCAAGATCCGCAACCAGCTGATCGAATCGGCCGCCGGACTCAACGCCGAGATGATCGGCTTTGCCTCGCCCAGGGATGCCGTCATCGCCATCAGTTTCTCACCCTATGCCCCGGCGGCCATCGAGGAGGCGCGCGTCATCTCCGAGCAAGGCGTGCCGATCGTGGCGATCACCGACAGCTCGTTCTCGCCGCTCGCCCAGTTCGCCAAGGTCTGGTTCGAGGTCGCCGAAGCCGATTTCGCCGGCTTCCGCTCGCTGTCGGCGACCATGGCGCTGGCCATGGCGCTGACCGTCGCGGTTGGCGAGAAGCGGCGCGATACCGGCCGCAAGCGCAAGGCCTAGGCGGCCATCGCGTCAGCACTTTTCAGCAAAGGAATACGTGTTCCATATTGACTATGGATTGGAATTATTATTTCATATTGCCGGCGCCACGCTACCGTTCGCGCGTGTTACCCAAGACAACAAGGCTGATGGGAGGTTCGAATGGGCGAAGCCGTGGACGCGAAACATGCGCCGCTCGACGTTATCACCATCGGTCGCGCCTCCGTCGACCTCTACGGCCAGCAGATCGGCTCCCGCCTGGAGGACATCACCTCCTTTGCCAAGTCGGTCGGCGGCTGTCCGGCCAATATTTCAGTCGGCACGGCGAGGCTTGGCCTGCGCTCGGCGCTGCTCACCCGCGTCGGCGACGAGCAGATGGGCCGCTTCATCCGCGAGCAGCTGACGCGCGAGGGCGTATCCGTCGACGGCCTCAGGACGGACCCCGACCGGCTGACCGCGCTGGTGCTGTTGTCGGTCGAGGAGGAAGGCGTCTCGCCGATGATCTTCTACCGCTCCGACTGCGCCGACATGGCACTTTCGGAAGCCGATATCGACGAAGCGTTCATTGCCTCGGCGCGCGCGATCGTCGTCACCGGTACGCATTTTTCGCGGCCCAACAGCGATGCCGCGCAGCGCAAGGCGATCCGCGCTATCAAGGCCAAGGGCGGCAAGGTGGTGTTCGACATCGACTATCGCCCCAACCTCTGGGGGCTGGCCGGCCATGCCGAAGGGTTCGAGCGCTATGTGAAATCCGACCGGGTCTCCGCCCAGTTGAAGACGGTGCTGCCCGACTGCGACCTCATCGTCGGCACCGAAGAAGAGATCATGATTGCCTCCGGCGCCGACGATTGCCTGAATGCGTTGAAGACGATCCGCTCGCTGTCCAAGGCCACCATCGTCTTGAAACGCGGCGCCATGGGCTGCATCGTCTATGACGGGCCGATCAGCGACGATCTCGAAGACGGCATTGTCGGCAAGGGCTTTCCGATCGAGGTCTACAATGTGCTCGGTGCCGGCGATGCCTTCATGTCGGGCTTCCTGCGCGGCTGGCTGGGCGAGGAAAGCCTTGAGACGGCGGCGACCTGGGCCAATGCCTGCGGCGCCTTCGCCGTGTCGCGGCTGCTCTGCGCGCCGGAATACCCGACCTTCGAGGAATTGCAGTTCTTCCTGAAGAACGGCAGCCAGCACCTGGCTTTGCGCAAGGACGAGGCGATCAACCATATCCATTGGGCGACGACGCGCCGGCGCGACATTCCCTCGCTGATGGCGCTGGCCTGCGACCACCGTATCCAGCTTGACGATGTCGCCGCGAAAGCCGGCGCCGACCCGTCGCGCATCCATGATTTCAAGGTGTTGAC
>NZ_RZTA01000141.1:0-14030 GCF_004023115.1 Mesorhizobium sp. M6A.T.Cr.TU.017.01.1.1 | reverse complement strand
GATGACGATGTTGCCGGACGGATGCTCGAAATAGACATAGGGCGTGTTGCTTTTGGGATCGTCAGGAATTTCCTGCCAGTAGACATAGCCGATACGATCGATGACCTTCTTCAGATAGCGCTCGAGAAGGACCGCCTCGTCGGCGCGCACGGCTGGAGTGTAATCGCGCAGATCAAGCGCCGCCTGTGCCGGGTCGCCGGCCTCGGTGACGCCGCTGAGCAGCACCTTGAACGCATCGCGCGGCGAGGCAAGCTTGCTCGGACTGTCGACCATGTCGACGGCTTCGCCGCGGGCCGCCTGGAATTCGGCGAGCTTGGCCTGGAGCGGGCCGAGCGGCGGCCCGACGATGAACCACTCGCCTTGTCTGCGGCGGAAGGTGACGTCGAAGGAGACGTTGGTGCCATATTGCTGGAGCTTGGCGCTCACCTCGTCGCCCGCGATCGCGTCATGCGGCAGGCTCCAGAGGCGGAAGGTCGCATTGTCGATGACATTGAACAGAAGCTTGGTGTAGTCGGGCATGTTGAGGCCGCCACGGTCGGCGTCGGCGACATCGACCAACCCGGCCGCTCGGGCGGCGAGGCCCATGCCGCCGCCGGTTGCGCGCGGCACATTGTCGGCGCCGCTCTCGTTCATCGCCTGCAGGAACGAGCGCATGGTCGTCATCGGGCTGGTCTGGTCGACACGGATCTCCTCGACGGCGCTGACGCGCACGCCTGTCCACCATTCGGCAGTAGCGGTTTCGAAGCGCCCCATGAAGCTCTCGCCGTCGGGCGACTGAACGAAGAGGAAAGCGCCCTGGCGGTTGCCCTCGAACCAGCGTCCGACAAGCTTTTCGCCTTCGGCCTTTGCCTCGATGCGGCCATTATAGAGCGGGTAGACGCCCTTCACCTCGGCGCCGGTCTGCTCGAACGTGATCTCGGCGCCGCCGCCGCGCCATTTCGTGTCCCAAACACCGGTCCAGTTGGCACCGGTCCAGTTGGCCGTGTCCTGGGCATGCGCCGGCTGCAGGAACGGCAGCAGGCCGGCCAAGGCAAGCGCCGCGATCAGAGCGATCATGCGGATCAGGACCAAGGCCACTCGATCTGATGCGACGGGGACACCGCTCATTGCATTGTCCTTCTTCTCGCCCGCGCAGCAGGGGCCGGACTGTCGAAGAAGGGTTATTGCCCCGGAAGATGAATATTCTATTTCCGCTGGGTCATGGAACACCGCCGGATCGCGGCGCTTGCCGGTCAATCGTAGGTCAGATCCGTCGCCTTGCCGCCGAAGACGCGATAGGCATAGAACGAATAGAAGATGATGATCGGCAGCACGACGACCGTGCCGGCCAGGATGATGGCGAGGCTTTCGGGCGCCGACGCCGCCTGCCAGATGGTCAGCCTGTCGGGCACGACGAAGGGATAGAACGACCAGGCGAGCCCGGCAAAGCCGAGCGTGAAGATGGCGGCCAGCGTCAGGAACGGCATGAGCGCATGGCGATCGTCCGCTTTCGGCAGATGGAAGGTCTGCCACCACAGCCACCCGAACAGCACCGCCGACAGGATCGGCAGCGGCGACAGATAGAGCATGGCGGGCCAGACGAACCATTTGTCGAAGATACGCGGGCTGGCGAGCGGCGTGGCCAGCGAGACGGCGACCATGCCTAGCGCGGTCAGCACCAGCGCCCTGCGCAGCCAGAGCACCGCCTTCTTCTGCAGGTCGCCTTCCGTTTTGTAGATGACCCAAGCCGCGCCCATCGCCGCATAGGCAGCGGCAAGGCAGAGCGCCACCAGCGCGCCGAAGGCGATGCCCGCCAGGCCGAAATCGAGCCCGAGCACATAGACGCCCAGCATGTAGCCCTGCGCCAGCGAGGCAATGACGGAACCGAGCAAGAAGATGCGGTTCCAGCGGTGCTTCCTGCCAGCCGGCACCTTGGCGCGGAAATCGAAGGCGACGCCGCGCAGGATCAGGCCGACCAGAAGCAGGAAGACCGGGATATAGAGCGCGCCGAGGATGAGCCCGTGCGCCAGCGGGAAGGCAACCAGCAGCAGACCGACGGCCAGCACCAGCCAGGTCTCGTTGGCGTCCCAGAACGGGCCAATCGCGGCGATCATGGTGTCCTGCTCGGCATCCTCGGCCACCGCGAACAGGATGCCGATGCCGAGGTCGAAGCCGTCGAGGATGACGTAGATCAGGATGGCGAGGCCCATCAGGCCGGCGAAGATCAAAGGGAGCAGGGTCGGCCAATCGAAGGTCATCACCGTTCTCCTGGTTGGGCAACCGGCTGCGACAGCGGCGCGTCGAGAACGCCGGGCAGCGGCGAGGCGTCGCCGTCCTTCGCTGCCTTCAGCGCCAGATGCACCAGCACGCCGAGATAGGCGATCAGAAGCAGCACGTAGAGGATGAGGTATATCGCAAGCGTCAGTGCGACATGGCTGCCGGCGACCGGGCCGACGGCATCGACAGTTTTCAGCACGCCGGTGACCAGCCAGGGCTGGCGGCCGATCTCGGTGGTGTACCAGCCGGCCAGCGTCGCCAGCCAGCCGGACAACGCCATCGGAACCATCGCCAGGGCGAGCGGCTTCGGCAGGCTATGACGACGCTTGAGGAAGAAGGCCGCCGACCAGGAGACGACAAGCATCAGAATGCCGGTACCGACCATGATGCGGAAACCCCAGAACACCGGGAAGACCGGCGGATGATTGCCGGGATAGTCGTTCAGCCCCGGCACGACCCCACTGGCGCTGTGCCTGAGGATGAGGCTGGCCCCGTCGGGGATGGTCAGCTCGAATTTGTTCTCCTTGGCCGCCTCGTCGGGAAGCGCGAAAAGGACCAGCGGCACGTTGGGACCGGTGTTCCAGTTGGCCTCCATGGCGGCGATCTTCTGCGGCTGATGCTCCAGTGTGTTGAGGCCATGCTGGTCGCCGGCGAAGATCTGGATGGGGATCAGGATCGCCGCAGTGAAGACACCGGTGCGCAATGCCTTCCACATCGATTCCGAGCGGTCGCCATAGAGATAGCGCAGCGCCGACAGGCCGGCGATCAGGAACGAAACCGTCAGGCCGGAGGCAAGCAGCATGTGGACGAGCCGGTAGGGCATGGACGGATTGAAGACGATGGCCCACCAGTCGACGGCGTGGGCGACCCCGTCGCGCATCTCGAAGCCGACCGGCGTCTGCATCCACGAATTGAGCGCTATGATCCAGAAGGCGGACAGGGTGGTGCCGCCGGCCACCAGCACGGTTGCCATTGTGTGGATGCGGTTGGAGACGCGGCGGAAGCCGAACAGCATGATGCCGAGGAACGCTGCCTCGAGGAAGAAAGCGGTGAGGATCTCATAAGCGAGCAGCGGGCCGGCTATGTTGCCGACGGTCTTCATGTAACCCGGCCAGTTGGTGCCGAACTGAAAGCTCATGGTGACGCCCGAAACCACGCCCATGGCGAAGGACAGCGCGAACACCTTCACCCAGGTGAAATAGGCGCGCATCCAGGCGGAATCGCCTGTGGCGTTATAGCGAAGTTTGAAGAACAGCAGCATCCAGCCAAGCGCAATGGTGATAGCCGGAAACAGGATATGGAACGAGATATTCGCGCCGAACTGAATGCGCGAAAGGATGAGCGGGTCCATAGCGGGTTCCGGCTGCTGCTTATGTGGCAGAAGATAGGCCGGATGCGCCGAACGGTCAAAGCGGCGTGGCGTCACGCGAGGCGGAACGCCGCAGGACGGGATTATTCATCCCTGATCCTGGACTAGATGATCTGTGAGTTGGTTGGTCATCACGGTGAACATTCCGACCCGTTTGGACCGCAAGGATCCGAGCTTGTACTTGTTGAGCCGTTCATCCGTTTCGGACAGGAAAAGGCTCGCTCTTCCGTCTGCGGCGGCATTGCCGACCGGTGCGGCTCTGCCTTGTATCGCCTGGTGAACAGACCGGCGTGCGACCGCACGACTGCGGCAGGGGTGGATGCGTCTTCGCAGGCCAATGTCCAGAACTGTCAGGAGTGCCATTGACTTCCGGCTGCGCGCACCGACATTCAGCGGATTAAAATCAACAGACCTCTTTCAAGCAGCCGTTTTTCAGCCATGCCCTCCATCATTTCCATTTCCGGGGTCACCAAGACCTACGCCACCGGTTTCAAGGCGCTGAAGGAAATCAACCTCGATATCGAGCGCGGTGAGATCTTTGCGCTGCTCGGGCCGAACGGCGCCGGCAAGACAACGCTGATCTCGATCGTCTGCGGTATCGTCAACCGCTCGTCGGGCACGGTCACCGTGGACGGCCACGATATCAGCCGGGATTATCGGGCTGCGCGCAGCCTGATCGGGCTGGTGCCGCAGGAACTGACCATCGACGCGTTCGAGAGCGTATGGGCGACTGTCAGTTACAGCCGCGGCCTGTTCGGCAAGCCGGCCAACCCCGCCTTCGTCGAGAAGGTGCTGCGCGACCTGTCGTTGTGGGACAAGAAGGACGCCAAGGCGATCACCCTGTCCGGCGGCATGAAGCGGCGGCTGATGATCGCCAAGGCGCTGTCGCACGAACCGAGGGTGCTGTTCCTCGACGAGCCGACAGCCGGCGTCGACGTCGAGCTGCGCCAGGACATGTGGGCGATGGTGCGCCGGCTGCGCGAGGATGGCGTAACCATCATCCTGACCACGCACTATATCGAGGAGGCCGAGGCGATGGCCGACCGCGTCGGCGTCATCAATCGCGGCGAGATCGTGCTGGTCGAGGACAAGGCCGAACTGATGCGCACGCTTGGCCGCAAACGACTGTTGCTGGAGCTGCGCAGCCCGCTCGCCGCCATACCCGAGACGTTTTCGCGTTATGCGCTGGAGCTTTCGCCGAACGGTGACCAACTGACTTATACCTATGACAACCAGAGCGAACGGCCGGGCGTCGCCTCGCTGCTCCGCGACCTTGAGACGGCCGGCATCCAGTTCCGCGATATCGACACGCAAAACAGCTCGCTCGAGGAGATCTTCGTCAATCTGGTGAGGAAGGACGCATGAACCTGCGAGCAGTCTGGGCGATCTACAAGATGGAGATGGCGCGCGCCTTTCGGACCGTGCTGCAGAGCATCGTCTCACCGGTCATCTCGACATCGCTCTATTTCGTCGTCTTCGGCTCGGCCATTGGCTCGCGCATCACCGAGATCGACGGCATCAGCTACGGCGCCTTCATCGTGCCGGGACTGATCATGCTGTCGCTGCTGACGCAGTCGATCTCCAACGCCTCCTTCGCCATCTATTTCCCGAAATTCGTCGGCTCGATCTACGAGTTGCTGTCGGCGCCGGTGTCCTATCTGGAGATCATCGTTGCCTATGTCGGGGGTGCGGCGACCAAGTCGATCATACTCGGCCTGATCATCCTGGCGACCGCGTCACTGTTCGTGCCGCTGACCATCGAGCATCCGTTCTGGATGCTCGCCTTCCTGGTGCTGACGGCGGTGACGTTCAGCCTGTTCGGTTTCATCATCGGCATCTGGGCGAGGAGCTTCGAGCAGCTGCAGCTGGTGCCGCTGCTGATCATCACGCCGCTGACCTTCCTTGGCGGCAGCTTCTATTCAATCGACATGCTGCCCGGCATCTGGCGCACGGTGACGCTGTTCAATCCTGTCCTCTATCTGGTCAGCGGCTTTCGCTGGAGTTTCTACGGCAAGTCCGACGTCTCGATCGGCATCAGCCTCGGCATGACCGTCGTTTTCCTGCTTATCTGCATTGCGATCGTCGCTTGGATTTTCAGGACCGGCTACCGGCTGCGGAACTGACCCCGCCAAATCGGTCAAATGGCCGCTTTCAAATGGACTTGACCAAGCGGAGCAGCCCCAGCATCCCGACGAAGGTCCCCTTGCGGAAGGCGACGTAGGTCGGCTCCTCGATGCCGTGGAAGCGGCGTTTGAAAGCAGCCTGCCCCTGCAGGTTGAACTTGCGGCGATTGATCCATGGCGAACCATAGGCGCGCTGGAAAGAGGTGCGCCAGAAGTCGCTTTCGGCAAATCCGCTGGGTCCGATGTCGACAAGCGGCGACAGGCCGAGCGTGACGACGGAGATGCCTTGCTCGCGGAAGCGGTCGACCGCGAATTTGGTCAGGCCGATCTCGGCATGCGGCGTGGCATCGACGTGCTTGCGCTTGAACGAGGTGGTGTAGCCGATCACCTCGCCGCCGCTGAACAGGGGATCGAAGTCGAGCAAGGCCACGAGCTCGCCATTGGGGCCATGCAGGACGAAGCGGCGCATGTCGACGCCGAGATGATCGTTGAAGGGACGGTTGAGGAAGGCCATCTCCCATCGCTTGACGATGCGGTCCGCTCGCCAATTCTGCGATAGCCGCTGGATCTCGTCGAGAAAGATGGTCCGCTTGTCCTCGGCAAAGGAAAACCCCTTCTTCAACAGCCAGCGCTCGGAATAGCGCACGGTTTCATTGCGCTTTCCGGAAAAATCATGGGCGGGCAGGACCAGCCGCGTATCCACGCCGAGACGATTGACCTGGAATCCGAGCCCGGCGAGCACGCGCGCCGTCTGTTCGCCGATCTGCACGAACCACGGGTTACCGGCGGCCTCGACGAAACGCCTGATGTAGTCGGGCCGATCGGGCGGGTGAGCCACCGGGTCGCCAAGCGCGAAATGGTGCTTCATCTTGGTGCCGAAGGCGATGTAGCCGTCAGCGTCGCCGAAATAAGAAAGGTTGCGCTGGACGGCGGTCGAATAGGCGAGCGAAAAATCGCCATGCCGGCGCACCAGCGCCAGGCGCTCGACATGCGTCAGCTCCCGCCGCTCTACCTTCGGCGCTGCGCCTTCGAGCAGGCGGTCGAAATGAATGCGCAAGGAGGGCATGGTCGAGGTTCCGCGTGCCGCGCTTCGCTATTGGGAATACCCGCCAGCCCGCGGGCTTCGAATCAGTCGCATTGGGCGGTCTGATTGTCGATCATATCGCGCATGTCCCCTTTGGAGCGCAACCGGCGTGGTGAGCACCGATGAATTGGTGGCAGCGAGAACGGAACGGAAGCCCATCAATCGGGCATAAACTGGCAATTGGGCATAAAAAGGAGAGGCTTCGGTCGCGCCGAAACCCCTCCTTCACGATTTGTCAGCGTGGACCTTGGAGCGAGATGAGCTCTAGAGCGCCTCATCGTTTCACGGAAACGCCGAACCGCTCTATCTCTTTGTTTTTGCGCAATTCCGGACGGAAAACCGTTTCACACTTTTCCTGGAATTGCTCTAGACCGCAATCTTGCCGCCGCCCTGTTTGGTGATGGCGACGACCGACGGCCGCACCGGCATGTCGGGCTTGAAGTCGGGCCAGCGGGTCGACAAGTCCTCATAGTAAGAGGGACGGCCAAAAGGCTCCCAGTCTTCGCCGCCATCGGCCGGATGCTGGACGGCGACGAAAGCGGTCTGGTCGTCCGGCGTGAATAGCGGGCCGCACATTTCGGCGCCGATCGGCACGCGGAAGAACAGCTTTGATGTCGCCCGCGCCTCGCCTTCGGTGTCGACCGCCCACAGGCCGTCGGTGCGGCCGGTCGCCTTCGGGCCCTGGCCGTCAGTCGAAACCCAGAGCCGGCCGGCCGCATCGATCGCGCAATTGTCCGGCATGCCGAACCAGCCATTGGCGGTCGTTGCGGTCGAGAAGGTGGCGCCGACTTCGGCCACGGCGGGGTCGCCGCATTTCAACAGCACTTCCCACTTGCCCTTGGCAGCAGTGAAATCGCCGCCGTCCTCGACGATCTCGATGATGTGGCCGAAGGCGTTTTCGGCGCGCGGGTTGGCGGCGTCGACCTGGTCGGCCTTGCGTTTCGAATTGTTGGTCAGCATGACATAGACCTTGCCATTGGCGGCATTGGGTTGGATATCCTCGGGGCGGTCCATCTTGGTGGCGCCGAGCAGGTCGGCGGCACGGCGGGTCTCGATCAGCACGTCGGCCTGGCTGGCAAAGCCGTTCTCGGCGGTTAGCGGACCCTGGCCAAAGACGACTGGCAGCCATTCGACCGACCCGTCCTCGGCGAATTTGGCGACATGGAGCGTGCCGTCGTCGAGAAGATCCAGGTTGGCGGCACGGTCCTCGGCGTTGAATTTGCCTGTGGTGACGAATTTATAGACATAGTCGAAACGCTCGTCGTCGCCGAGATAGAAGACGACACGGCCATCCTTGGCGACGATCGATTCAGCACCTTCATGCTTGAAGCGGCCCATGGCGGTGCGCTTCTTCGGCGTCGAAGTCGGATCGTTGACGTCGACCTCGACGATCCAGCCGAAGCGGTTGGCCTCGTTCGGCTCCTTGCCGAGGTCGAAACGGTCGTAATGCGCCGCCCACTCATAGGCGCCCTCGGGAATGCCCAGGCGCTTGTAGTTGGCCGCTTCCGCGTGACCGGCCGGCAGTTCGCCCGAGAAATAGCCGTGGATATTTTCCTCGGCCATGACATAGGTGCCCCAGGGCGTGACGCCGCCGGCGCAATTGTTGACGGTGCCAATGACCTTGGTGCCGGTCGGGTCGGCATTGGTCTTGACGCGGTCGTGGCCCGCGACGGGGCCGGACAGCGCGATCTCGGTGTTGGAGGTGATGCGGCGATTGAGCTTGCCGTCGCGCACCACCTGCCATTTGCCTGATACCTTGCGGATCTCGACGATGGTGCCGCCATGCGCGGCCATCTCGACATCGACCTGTTCCTTGCTCAGCGGCGCCTGCTTGGCCTCACCATCGACGATGGTGACGAGGCCCGGGAACATCAGATGCGGGTTGGTGTATTCGTGGTTGACCACCAGCAGGCCATGCTCGGCCGAGCCGTCGAGCGGGATGTAGCCGACATAGTCGTTGTTGTAGCCAAACTGTCTTTCCTGAGCCTGCGCCGACTGTTTAGTCGGATCGAATTCCGGCGAATCGGCAAACAGCGGATCGCCCCAGCGCAGCAGCACGTCGGCGTCATAGCCCGGAGCGACATGATGCTTGTCGTCGACACCTGCCTCGACCTCGTCGAACGTGAAGGCCGAGCCGCCGGCGGCGCGGGCATCGTCGGCGAGGATCAGCGCGAGCGGGCTGACGGTGACGGCGATGGCGGTTGCCGCGAGCGATCCCTGTAGAAAACCGCGGCGCGAGAAACGCGCGGCGATGATCTCGCCCATCGTCTTGTTGTCAGTGGGATTGGTTCCTGGCCCATCGTTTTCCTCGAGCAGACTGGTGCGGAACTGGGCGTCGGGGGAGCGATGTTCGGTCGAGCGATGTTCAGTCGAGCGATGTTCAGTCATGGGGGGCTTGCCTCTGGCTTCTTTGGGATGGCTGGAGCGTCTTGCTTGACTGACCGCGTATCGCCGGGAGATCACAGTTTGATGACGTTGCCGGCCAATTTCCAGCCCCGATTTCATGTCCATGATCAGCCCCGCTTGACCGCGACCGATGCTTCGGAAACAAGATCTGCTGCAGGCGCGGAAGCACCGCTTCGAGAGGGACAAAAAGTGAGTTTTTGGGGACTGGGGCAGCTCGGCATTTCTACAGTGATCTTCCTGCTGGCGGCGACGGCGGCGAAGCAATGGGGACTGGCGCCGAGCCTCGGCAAGATCGTTCTGACCTTGGCGCTCTATTCGCTGGGCAATCTGATCATGCTGAGGCTGATCCGTGAATTCGGCATGTCGGTGTCTTTCAGCCTGTCGGCGGTGATCCAGCTGGTGTCGGTGAACGTCGTGGCCCTGGTCTTCTTCGGCGAGCGCGTCAATGCGTTGCAGGCGACTGGCATCGTGCTCGCCGTCGCAGCTGTGGCGCTGATAACGCTCGGACCCTATCTGCAAAAATTGTAATTGCGAGGGTCGATGAAGAATACCGCAAACAAGTTGCTCAACTGGATCGAATTCCCGGTGCTGCTGGCCGGACTGGTCATCGCCGGCGGATTGTGGGGGTTCGAGGAGCTGATGGAGGTGGCGCGAGACACCACGCCGCACGCCTTCGATACGGAAATCCTGCTCGCTTTCCGTGAAGCGGGCCAGCCTGACAATCCGATCGGACCGCCATGGCTGGAAGGAGCGATGCGCGACCTCACCAGCCTCGGCAGCGCCAGCGTGCTCGTGCTGACCACTGCTGCGGTGATCGTTTATCTGCTGCTGATCCACAGACCGGGACCAGCGTTTCTCGTTTTCGTGGCAGTGGCGGGCGGGCAGGCCCTGTCGAGCACGCTGAAGCTCGGAATCGACCGGCCGCGCCCCGATCTGGTCTCGCATCTCGCCGACGTGGCGACGCTTTCGTTTCCGAGCGGCCATGCGATGCTGTCGGCGGTGACATATTTGACGCTGGGCAGCATGGCGTCGCGCTTCCTGCCTGGGCGAACGACCAAGATCTATGTGTTGGCACTTGCGGTGCTGACGACCCTGCTGGTCGGCATCAGCCGCGTCTATCTCGGTGTTCATTGGCCGTCCGACGTGCTGGCCGGCTGGTGTGCCGGCTTCGCCTGGGCGATGCTGTGCTGGCTGGCCGCACGGACGCTACAGCGATGGCGCGGGCACACCGACGGCGGCTGAACCGGCCGTCAGAACGACGCTGCGGCTAATTCTCCTCGAATTTGCGGCGCCCGAGGGCCTACTGTCCTAGCTGGCACGCAAGCTCTGCAGGACACAACCGATCTTGGTGCGTGCATGTCTGACATATGCATCATGATGCTTGAACCATCAAAATGATAGTATTATGCATGGGAATGCAGACTCAGACGGGGGTTTTTAGCCGATGATCACTGCCGCGCAGATGCGCGCCGCAAGGGCGCTGGCCGGCATCGATCAGAAGACGCTCGCCGAGCGCGCCGGGGTTTCACTTCCAACCATTCAGCGCATGGAAGCGAGCGACGGCGTGGTCAGGGGCGTGGTCGATACGCTGATGAAGGTCATCCAGGCCCTCGATGGGGCCGGCGTGGAACTGATCGGCGAGAACCAGGCCAGCGAGCGCGGTGGCAGGGGCGTGCGCCTCAAGCCGGTCGTGCCGCGGAACCCGCCGGGCTGAGCCGACAAAGTCGCGACGGCGACCGCCGACAGTCCTGCCGACGATCCCGCCGCCTTCTTGGTTTTATGCATGCCCCAAAACCGCTCAGCATTTTTGGGCGACATGCATCAGGAGCGGAAGGTAGTCCATGGATCGAACCCGGCGGGCAATTCATCAACCGGCCCAAAGTCCGGCAAAGCCGGCATTTTCCGAACTGTTCACACCGAAGCTGGTGACGGTGCTGCGCGAGGGCTATACGCTTGGGCATTTCAAGGCCGATGCGATCGCCGGATTGACCGTGGCCATCGTGGCGCTGCCGCTGTCGATGGCGATCGCGATTGCTTCCGGCGTGACGCCGGAGCGCGGCCTGTTCACCGCCATCGTCGGCGGTTTCATCGTCTCGGCGCTCGGCGGCAGTCGCTTCCAGATAGGCGGTCCAGCCGGCGCCTTCATCGTGCTGGTGGCGGCGACGGTCCAGCGCGAAGGCATCGATGGGCTGCTTCTGGCGACGATGATGTCCGGCGTTTTCCTGCTCGCCATCGGCTATCTCAGACTCGGCACCTATATCAAATTCATCCCCTACCCGGTGACCGTCGGCTTCACCGCGGGCATCGCCATCATCATCTTTTCCGGACAGATCGTCGAACTGTTCGGGCTGAAGCTCGCCGGCAACGAGCCCGGGCCACTGCTGCCGAAGCTCGTGGCGATCGGTGAGGCCGCCGGCACGCTCAACATATCGGCGACGCTGGTGGCGGTGCTGACCATCGCCACCATTGTCGGGCTGAAGCGGTGGCGCCCCGGCTGGCCGGGCATGCTGATCGCCGTCGGGCTCGCCTCGCTGGTCGTGGCGCTGCTGGCGCTGCCGGCGGAAACGATCGGCACGCGCTATGGCGGCATTCCGCGCAGCCTGCCTTTTCCGGCGCTGCCGGCGCTCAGCCTCGACAAGGCGATCGCGGTGCTGCCGGACGCCGTTGCCTTCGCGCTGCTCGGCGCCATCGAATCGCTGCTGTCGGCCGTGGTCGCCGACGGCATGACGGGACGTCGGCACCGCTCCAATTGCGAACTGGTGGCGCAAGGGTTCGCCAACATCGCCTCCGCCCTGTTCGGCGGCATCTGCGCCACAGGCACCATTGCCCGCACCGCGACCAACGTGCGGTCCGGCGCGCATGGGCCGGTTTCGGGCATGTTGCAATCGCTGTTCCTGCTTGTCTTCATGCTGGTGGCGGCGCCGCTGGCCAGCTACATCCCACTCGCAGCTCTTGCCGGCGTGCTGGCGGTGGTGTGCTGGAACATGTTCGAAAAACAGGCTTTTGCCACCCTGCTGCGCGCCTCACGCGGCGACGCACTGGTGCTGATGGCGACCTTCCTGATCGTCGTGTTCCGCGATCTTACCGAAGGCATCATCGTCGGCTTCGCGCTGGGCTCGATCCTGTTCATCGACCGTATGGCCAAGAGCATCGCCGTGGAGACCGACCTGCCGCTGGTGCAGGACGATGTCGCTGACGGCAGCAACGGTGGCGGCGCCTATGATTCCAGCGAGGCGAGCGACGCCGATACCGTCGTCTACCGGATCTCTGGCGCATTCTTCTTCGGCGCCGCTTCGACCGTCGGCACGGTGCTGGACCGCATCGCCGACCAGCGCAAGAACTTCATCCTCGATTGCTCGGCGGTGCCGTTCTTCGATTCGACGGCCGCCAACGTCATTGAGGGTGCCGCCCACAAGGCGAGGCGCGCCGGCGTCCGTTTCATAATAGCAGGCGCTTCGCAGCAGACACGGCGCATGCTGATCAAGCACGGTGTCAAGCGGCCGCTGGTGACATTCGCCGCCTCGATCAGGGACGCGCGGGCGCAACTGGCAAGGAAGACGGAGGCGGAGTAACCGCCGACCGGAATAGCCGGTCGGCGGTCAATCGCTGGGGAAGCTCAGTCGAGGGAGAGCGCCGCGACTTCGCCCTCGTTCATCTGCGGCACATAGATGGTCGACTTGCCGTCGGTGCCGATGTCGGCGCTGCCCGGCTTGAAAGTCGCGACTGCCTCAGGCTTGCCGCCGGCCTTGTAACGGTAGAGCCTGCCGGCCATGTAGGCGGTGGCGTAGACGCTGTCGCCGACGACAATGACACCGTCGAGGTTGGCAAATTTTTGCGCGCCGGGCAGGTGTGAAACTGTCCTGGTGGCGAGATCGACCGAAAGCAGGCCGCCCGGTTCCGCGGTGCTGAAATCCGGCTTGATGCCCTTGCCCCAGGACGCGACGATCAGCCGGCCACCATCGGCGAAGATACCATTTGGCGACGCAAGTGCCGCATCCCTGACGAACAGTTCCTGCCCGCCGTCGTCGAGGCGGTAGATCGCGTCGGCCAGCATGTCGGTGACGTAGATTTTGCCGGAAGCGTCGGTGGTCATGTCGTTGAGAAAGACGGTATTCGGCACATCGATGGTCGACACGAGCTTGCCGTTTTCGAGATTGACGACGCGGATTTTCGTGATGTCAGCGACATATAGCTTGCCGGCGGATATGGCCATGCCCTTCGGCGCGTCCATGCCGTCGGTCCAATGCTGAGCAACCATCTTGCCGTCCAGGGACAGGATTGACAGATAGCCGTTGCCGTCAGCTTCGCCGGGATTGCCGACGATATTGGAGACGATGATGCGCTTGCCGGCAGCGTCGAAGAACGCCGTTTCCGGCTGTTCGAGGCCAGTGGCGCGCCAGATTTCACCGGCCCGAGCGGCAGGCACGATGGCGATGCCGATGATGGCGAGAAGTGTCGAGGTGATCAGGGTTTTCATGGCTGGTTCTCCTGTAGTGATGGCGGAGAACTAGGGTTCTTGATACTTTTCGGGAAGAACGATTGCAGCTAGTATCGAAGATCGATACGAAACCACCCAAAAGAGGTGCATCCCATGAACAGCCTGATCTTCGAGGCGCTGAAGCGGACGCTCAAGGCGAAGGGCGTCACCTATCGCGTGCTTGCCGAGCGCATGGGCGTTTCCGAGCCGACGGTGAAGCGAATTTTCCACGAGCGCAACTGCAAGCTCGACCGGTTGGTGGAGATTTGCGCCGCTGCCGGCGTGGAACTGGAAAACGTGCTCGGCTCTATGAAC
>NZ_RZTA01000140.1:0-14116 GCF_004023115.1 Mesorhizobium sp. M6A.T.Cr.TU.017.01.1.1 | reverse complement strand
TGGCGCCGCGCACAATCTCGGCGCCATAGGCACCGATATTGAGGCCGACGGATATGTAGCCGGCGGTGAAGTTCGGAAGCGTTATACCAAACAGCGGCAACACGAAGAAAATCCAATATAGCTGCACCAGCAGCGACGTTCCGCGGAAGATCTCTATGTATACAACGCTAACACTCCGGATAGGCCACTTGCTCGACAGTTTGCCGATGCCTGCGGCCCCGGCGGCAGCTACAGCGACCAGCGTAGCAAGCAAGAATTGCGCGCATGTGACCAAGGTCCCCTGTAAGAGCGCCTGGCCATAGTTTTGGAGAAACTCCAAAATTGACATTCGCCATCCTGCGTCAGACACGGCCGGGAGGCAAGCCTCCGGCCGTGTCTGGGCGGGGTCAGCGGTTGGCGCAAACCCACTCCGCACTCTTGTCATTTGGTAGCAGCTTTGCGTCGTAGCCATAAGGCTCGACAGCCTTCATCATCTCGGGCGTACCGATGTATTTTTTCTGAGCCTCGTTGAACTTCTCCACAAAGTCCTTGTCCGACTCTCGGAAGGCTATGCTGACCCAGTTTTGAGTTGATTCCGGCATTGCATCCGGGTCGGTTACGTCAAGTTTTCCACCCGATTTGCCAGCCACAGATCGAGACAACAGGTATCCCGATGCCCCGGCATCTGCTCGTCCCGCCTCGACCGCTGCAAGAATTTCTGTCTGTCCCGGCACTTGCATGATTTGATCTTCCGGAACTCCTGCCTTTTTCGCTTGCTCTATATTACTATATCCTATGCCGGTCACCATAGTCGCCCCCTTGGCTGCGATATCTGCATAATTGTGCAGCCCTTTAGGATTGCCAGCTTTGACGATAAGCGCGTCGGTCACTTTCGCCAAAGGCTCGGAAAATGTAACGCTTTGGCACCTTGATTTAAGGATGTAGAGCCCCCCCGTAGCCATATCAAACCGTCCAGACTGCAGTCCGGGTATAAGTCCGCCCCAATCTGTTACGACGGTCTCTACGTTTTCGTAGCCCATCTGCTTAAGGACGCCGAGAGTAATCGCGTTTACAAACCCTACTGGGTGACCATTACTGTCCGGAAAGGCGAACGGCTCTTCGTTCGCGAAGCCGATGCGGATGGACTTGCCGCTGGCGATACGGTCGGTTAGTTCTCCTGCGTGGGCCTGAAAAGCGGCAAGCGCCACGGCAAGGCCCAAGCCAGCCGCAATGTATGAAAGTCTGATCTTCATTTCTCGTTCCCTTCTTATTTGTTGAATTATCCAGCAGCCCGGGATGGGCGTTTCCAGCTTTGTAGAAGCGTCTTTTTTTGCAGAAGCTGATCTCCTATTTCGTTGAGTAACAAACCGGTGTTGGGCGATTGCCGCATAGTCCGGGCCCGCTAAGGCGTTATTCGAAAAGTTGATGGGCTAATAATCAGTCGATAACGACCAAGCGGCGCTCCACATCGCAGAAGCGCTGGCCGCCCTTCGCTGTGACCACGAAAGGTTCTGAGATCGCTGCGCCAAAATCGTCGAGCCACACTCCGGATTGGAAGTGGAAGCACATTCCTTCCTGCAATAGCGTTGTTTCACCCGCGCGGATGCTGATAGTGCGTTCGCCCCAGTCCGGCGGGTAGCCAACACCGATTGAGTAGCCGACGCGGCTGTCTTTGCTGTAGCCATTCCGTTTCAGTGTACGTTGGAACACGGCGGCTACCTCTTCGACGGCCACGCCCGGTTTGGCCGCTTCGAGTGCGAGGTCGCCGCCTTCAACGATCACGGAGGCCAGACGCGAGATTTCTTGTGGCGGCTGTCCGACGTGAATTGTGCGGGTCAGGGGCGCGTTATAGTGGCGACGTGCCGCGCCAAGCTCCATCACCACTAGCGCTGACTCGGGGATCGCCTGGCCCGTCCATGTGAGGTGGCAAGTGCTCGTCCCCTCACCAATTTGGATTAGGGGACACAGACCAGTGTAGTCGCCGAACTTGCCCTCACCCAAAATCTGATTGCGGTAAATGTCCCCTACGACCTCATAGTCGCGAACCCCCGGCTTGAGCTTCGCAATCGCCTCTCGCATAGTTCTGCTAATGATACGACCCGCCTCTCGCATATAGACGAGCTCGGCTTCTGACTTGACGAGCCTCGCCCAGTTTACAAGTTCCCGACTGTCCGAGATCTTCGCATTGGGCAGGCCTCTAACAAGGTGCTGATGGGCCCGCGCGGTGTAATAGTGAGTGTCGAGCTCGACGCCGATGCGATCGGAACTCCACCCTTTGGAATTGATGAGCCCGCATAAATCATCGAAAGGATGATTTTCCGGGTGATGAACCAAAGTCTCCGCGAATCCGAAGATGTTCTCGGCCGGCAAGTTTGTTGTAACGGTAGCCGATTTTGCGTCGATCGGGCGCCCGAACCAAAGAGGCATATCCTCGTTGACATGGACCAGCACTGCCTGCGGCGTGTAGAAGGACCAACTGTCGTAGCCCGTAAGCCAGTACATATTGGCTGGATCCTGGCAGATGAGGAGATCAAGACCAGCTTTTTGCATCCGCTTCTTCGTGTCCTGGACGCGCCGGTCGAACTCCTCACGCAGAAAAGGTTTTTGGTAGCTCATGCATATGATCCTTCTCGAAATTGAGCATGTGCGCTCTTGAGTTCGCCCAAGCTCATGCGGCCCAGGACAACCGCAGGCGACGCGCGGAAATCTTGATGCCCATTCTCGCACGTCCCGTTTTGCTTGTGTTGCGGGTGCTCAGACGAGCATTTGTCCCAAGGCATTCTCAGTCAAATGCAGTGTTTATATCGGCATCATCTCGCTTCGAGATGCCGGCGCCTGCAGACAAGAAATTGCGTGTTGAAGAATGCCGCTGGCTTCGACTAGAGACGCCCATGTCAGCTGACGCTGGGCCACCTGCACCCATCGTGCCCATATGGATGTTGTCTTCGGCTTGGGCACCGGCGCTTACGCCAATCGTGGCGGCGCAGGGCAGCCGGTATGCTGGGAACCACTGCCCAAGGTCCTGATATTGATAAGGGCGCCGGTTCCCTCGACCCCTGTCGGCACGTGCTGGCTCAGGAGGAAAAGCGCTTGCCCCTGGCGGCGGGTCAAGAGGCGCTTCTCGAGGCGGAGCGCTTACCAGCGAAGACGATGGCCGAGGTCGCCTAGGACTTTTCAACTCCCCTTGAGCACCCCCACCGCTCGGGTGCCGATCTCGGCGCGTTCCCGCTTCCGCTTACGTTGCACGGCAGCCCTTCAAGTCATCACCACATTCACCTGGTGCACTCTGCTGGAGTCACGCTGCATTGGGCCGCCTCACGGCGCAGAAATACTGCACTCCTGGTACGCAGATCAGCGGAAATCAGAGCATATCTGACAATATTTTATTGGCCACGACCAGTCCGCCTTAGCCCGCGCTTTGGCCCAAGCTCCAACAGGTTTCAAATGGCCAGCAAAGTACCATCGCATGTCGAATACGTTGTTATCGGAGGCGGCATTATCGGCCTCTCGATAGCCTATCACCTGACACGTCTCGGCCACCGGGACGTTCTGCTTCTGGAGCGCGACCAACTGACATGCGGTACGACCTGGCATGCTGCGGGCCTGGTGACGCAACTCCGCGCCAACGAAACCATGGCAAAGCTCGCTCAATACTCTGCGGATCTGTTCAGGGACCTCGAAAATCTAACCGGTCAGGCAACTGGTTTTCGGCAAACCGGCTCCATCACTGTCGCCGCGACCCAGGACCGCCTTGAAGAGCTTAAGCGCGGGTCTTCGATGGGCCGCTCGTTTGGCCTGGACGTGGAGATGATAAGCGCTGCGGAAGCCCAACGCCGCGTTCCGTTGCTCGATGTCAGTGATGTCCTTGGGGCGGCATGGATCGCTTCCGACGGGATGACCAACGCTATCGATACCGCCCGTGCCTTCGCAACTGGGGCGCGGCAGGGTGGAGCAACGATACTTGAGCGGACACCTGTCACACGCATCCTCGTCGAGAAGGGCCGTTTTGTCGGCGTGGAAACCAGTCAAGGAACAGTCCGTGCTGAACACGCGGTCATCTGCACCGGCCTGTGGACGCGGAATGTGGCTGCTGAACTTAACTGGTCGGTGCCATTGCAGGCGGCCGAGCACTTCTATGTTGTCACCGAGGCAATTCCCGACCTACCCCATGATCTGCCAACAATCCGCGATATGGACGCGCGCGTCTATGCAAAAGCGGACGCCGGCAAATTGCTCGTGGGTTTCTTCGAGGCCAAGGGCAAGCCTTGGGGCATGAACGGCATACCCCAGGATTTCAGTTTCGATTCGTTGCCCGAAGATTTCGACCACATCGAACCATATCTCTCTGCGGCCATCGAGCGCATGCCTATCCTGGCAGATGTTGGCCTTCAGCTGAATTTCAATGGCCCTGAGAGCTTCACGCCTGATAACCGCTTCCACCTCGGGCCATCACCTGAAATTCAAGGTCTGTATGTCGCCTCTGGATTCAATTCTTGCGGTATCGAATCCTCGGGTGGTGCGGGCAAGGTCATGGCAGAATGGATGTCGACAGGCTTGCCGGCTGGAGACTGCTGGGAAATGGACGTCCGTCGATCAATGCCCTTCCAGCGGAACAGGCGGTATCTGTACGACCGCACGGTGGAGGCGGTCGGGAACCTTTGGGCACTTCATCTGCCGCATAAGTCAGCCAAGACGGCACGCAACGTTCGCGTGTCCCCCCTGCACGACCGCCTGTCCGCAGTCGGCGCGAATTTCGGTGAAAGCGCCGGGTGGGAACGCGTTCAATGGTTTGGTGCGCCTGGATCGTCGAATGAAAACCAGGCAACTTTCGGCCGGGACGAATGGTTCGAGCGGAGCGCTGCTGAGCATACGGCCACTCGCTCCGGGGTCACTCTGTTCGACCAAACCTCCTTCGCGCATCTTTTGGTACAGGGGTCGGATGCCTTGGCGTTGCTACAGCGCTTGTCCACGAACGACGTCGACGTAGCCGTCGGCCGCGTCGTCTATACGCCTTGGCTCAACGAGCGAGGCGGTATGGAGTCCGACGTCACCATCGCACGCATAGGCGAGGAGGAATTTCTTGTCGTAACGGCGGCAATCCAACGCACCCGTGACCTCTCCTGGCTGCGGTTGCATGCCAAGGGAGCCGGCCACGTCTCGGTTGCAGATGTCTCATCCGGATATACCACCCTGTCCGTGATGGGTCCGCGATCGCGTGAGTTACTGCAGCGCGTCAGTCCTGCGGATTTTTCCAACGAGGCATTTCCCTTCGCAACGGCTCGTGAAATTGAGGTCGGGTATAGCCTCGCGCTCGCATTCCGGATGACTTTTGTCGGCGAGTTGGGGTGGGAACTTCACATCCCGACCGAACAAACACTAGGGGTCTACGACGCTCTGGTGGCCGCCGGCGCCGATCTCGGACTAGGCCATGCCGGATATGTTGCTCTCAACACGCTGCGCCTGGAAGCGGGCTATCGTGACTGGGGTGCAGATGTCGGTGATGAGGACACCCCCTTGGAATCGGGACTGGGGTTCACGGTTGCCTGGGACAAGCCTGACAATTTCATTGGACGCGCTGCACTGGAGGCCCAGCGCGGCAAACCTCTGCGCCGGCGGCTGGTCCAGTTCGCTGCCCCAAATGCCAAATCATTGATGTTCGGAACCGAGCCTGTCTGGCGTAACGGCAGCCTTGTCGGTTACCTTCGCTCAGCTGGTTTTGGCCACACTGTGGGCTGTGGTATTGGCATGGGGTATCTCAAGGCAGAAGCAGGGGTGACGGCTGATTGGCTGTCCGGAGGGTCCTTCGAAATCGAGATCGCTGGCGAACGCTATCCCGCCATAGCTTCTTTGCGGCCATTCTATGACGCCGGGCGCAGCCGCGTGAAGGGCGAGTGGCGTGCTGTAGAGGAGCTGGTCGCAAAAGAGCTCCTCAAGGCCTGAGACTAGACCGCGCAATCTTGGAGCGCTTCTGGTCGCTGGGCGCGCCTTGCCTCGGGTCGCGGGATAAAGATGTTGTTGTGCTACAGGCCAGCTTTATGCTGGCCCTCAATGGAAGCGGATCCCGATAGGCCCAAAAGACACGACGCAAGTTGCCGCCAAAGTATCAACGGCCCTCAGCTATGGGGGAACGGTACTGTGCTCTGGTTTGAGTAGGTCGAACGGCAGCCCATCGGCTTGTCTCGCAAGCCATGATCCGGTTTCGGGCCGCACACAGACTGTACTCGGCCAGGTGCGTGGAGGGACCGGCTACTTGCTCGGCACTCAGATTGCTCAGTTAGACGACGGAGCCGGATTGTCATGCCTCATGACGGCGCGGCCAGTAAGCTAGCAACGCTGCGTAACTATCTGATGGGCGCGCGGGCAAAGTTTAGGAGAGTAAGCAGCGCTAACTGGCCAAGCCGCCTTCCACCAAGTTGACCCAGTAGCCGATCCCGTAAGGGATTGCATTGTCATCAAAATCGTAGGTCGGATTGTGCAAGCCCGCGGTAGGTCCGTTGCCGAGGAATAGGAACGCGCCAGGTCGCGCCTGCAACATGTAAGAGAAGTCCTCCGAGACCATCACCGGCTTGACCTGTTCGTTGACCGCCTCCCGCCCCACAAGAGCCCGCGCGGCTGCGGCGGCCAATTCGGTCGATGCTGTATGGTTAAACGTCAACGGCTCGAGACGCCTATGCCTATATTCCACTTTAGCCCCGAAAGCTGCCGCGATATTTTCAGCGCAGACCTTGATTTGTTTTTCCGCAAAATCACGCAATGCTGGCGATAGGCTCCTAACGGTTCCGCCCAGCGTCACGGAGTCAGGTATGATGTGGTAGGATTCACTTCCGGTGAATTTCGGCACTGACACAACGAGCGCTTCCGTCGGATCGAGATTTCGGGAAACCAAGGTCTGGAGGGCCGTGATGATCTGCGCTCCGACCACCACCGGATCTATGGTAAAATGAGGCGTTGCGGCGTGTCCGCCCCGGCCGGTAATGGTGATGTCAAATTCGTCGAGGGCCGCCATAATCGATCCGTCGCGAATACCGAACCTGCCCACGTCAATGCCTGGCATGTTGTGCATACCGAAGACTTGGGAGATATTGAACCTGTCCATCAAGCCTTCTTGCACCATTCGACCGGCGCCCTGCCCGTCTTCCTCGGCGGGCTGGAAAATGAGCGCCACCGAACCTTTGAAGTTCCGCGCGGCGGAGAGATGCTTAGCGGCACCTAGCAGCATGGCGGTGTGGCCGTCGTGACCGCAGGCGTGCATCTTCCCCTCGATCTGCGAAGTCCAAGGCTTGCCGGTAGCCTCGACGATCGGCAGCGCGTCCATATCCGCGCGCAGGCCAATCGTCGGTCCATCCCCGCCTGCACCTTGGATCACCGCGACGACACCGGTCTCCGCGATGCCCGTCTCGATATGATTTATCCCGAAGGAAGCAAGCTTTTCGGCGACGAAGCGGGCGGTATTGTGCACGTTGTATCCAAGTTCCGGATTCTGGTGGAGGTGATGGCGCCAAGCGATAGCCTCATCATGAATATCCCGGAAATCATTGACGCTGCGCATTCTTGTCTCCTGCACCAAATTGAGCAGACCCTTGCCTCGGGTCTGCCAGCTCGAGCCACATCTGCGCCGCCGCTCTCGGGGGCATCCTAGATGGGCGGTTCCGCATCGTTTGTGCTATCGCTGGAAAGAGTCTAGGGATGAACCTCTACAGTCAAATGCATTGTGTGTATCGGCCCCATCTCGCATCGAGATGAGGCAAAATCCCGCGTTTGCAAAGGGCCTCTCGATATCGGCGGTCGGTTAGTATTCTTGGTTATTCGGCAAGGTTCCGGACGAGCCAGATTGATAGCGAGCTAAAATGACGGAGGTGTGCCCCGCGGCCGGTTAAACTTGCAGAACCCCCTGGACAAAACGTCACCTTCATTGCGCCCCCGTTCACGAAGTATGGCGTCAGACAGTTTCTCGGCAAGCATAATTGTTGGGATATTGGTATTTGCTCGCGGGCAGAATGGCATCACCGAAGCATCGGCGACTCTTAAACCCGATAGTCCATGAACGCGCCCAGTCGGATCCGTCACACTGTTTGGATCATGCGCAGATCCCATTTTGCAAGTTGAAGTGGGATGAAAGTTCCCAAAAACGTTTTGTCGTACGAAGCTATCAAGAAGCTGGTCACTATTTAGAAGGTCTGAGATGCTGCGACCATCAGTGATTGCAAACCTGATCAGGCTTCGCCGGAGCGAAGAGGAACTATCCATAAGGACTGCGAGAAATGAGGTGAGACCGTAGTTAAAACGGTTGTACTTGCCGATTCGCTTTGCTCGTCCAGTCCAGGTAGAAGGAAAGGGGTCAAGCGCCGTGTGCGCCAAGGCCTTATGATTTATCAGTCTCGCAACGAATCGAAACGCATTTTTCAATCGCTCAGCGTCGCGTTGGTCGCTCAACATATCGAAATTCACTTCTGGCTCAACGAGATGAGACGAACTCTTGAGCGAGACAGTTCCTGTCGAATAGACACGATTGACCCAGAAATTCAGTGTCCCTAAACGTTTGCCAACGGGGTGCCACGCAGATTTCGCCAGAACTGAGATGGCCATATCGGTAGGCGGGCAACCATCGTGACCGGATGAATACCGGGCATGCAATTGGATATATCCGGTCGCGGTCGGCAACATCCGATCCTCCGGTCTCAAGTACGCCGAGATGGCGACCCCGGCATGCTCCTGGAGATTTTTTCCGACTCCTTCAACATTTGCGACAACTTGAATGCCGACCTCTGATAAAATTCTTCCCGGACCAATACCGGATCGCATCAGTATCGCAGGCGAATGAATAGCGCCCGCACATAGAACAACCTCTGGGGCGCTATAAGATTGGCGACCAGCCTTACTCTCAGTATCCACGCCGGTTATTTGGCGACCTGAAAGGGTTAGTTTTACGACCGTAGTCTCTGACAAAATTCTGAGGTTCGGCCTAGCACGGACATTCTCGGGCAAATAGGCCATCGCGGCTGATACGCGGCGACGGTTGAGGTTTGTGAGTGGAACAACTGAGTGGCCGTCGCGGAACTCACCGTTGAAGTCTGGTCGAAAGGGTATATTTTCATCCTCAAAAGCCGTCGATACCGCATTGACGAATCCTGACCACTCTCGTTTGTCGGCCCGGCTAATCGGCAGCGGCCCGCTATTGCCGTGGAAGTGATCGCGAAAATCCAGATCGCATTCGAGTCGGCGGAAATATGGCAATACGCCTTCCCAGTCCCAACCCGTTGCCCCCGTGGACGCCCACTCATCATAATCGGCGGGGCCGCCCCGGTTGGCGACCTGAGCGTTGATACTGGAGCCTCCACCTATGACCCGAGCTTGCTCGTAGTGCACGCGTCTGTTGCCATCTCGGGCGATGGCTGCGGTAAGCGATGGCCATTGATACCGCTGATTGTAGTAAGCGCGTGTGGGGTTGCCGTCGAGAATATCGTCAGGAATTTCGTTCGGGGGGAAGTCAGGCCCCGCCTCGATGAGCAACACCTGACTGCCATTGGCCGACAATCTGTTCGCTAGGACGCATCCAGATGAGCCGCCACCTACAATTATATAGTCAAAGAGCAACAATTCCTCCCCATCCTGCGGCTGCAGGCTAGCACAATGTTGAAGCGAAGATCTGCGAATGGGACCGCCTTTCGGCGGGAAAGCGGCGATTGTTTACGAATTCCGCAGAAATCGCCATCCTGCTGGACTCCAACTAAGGGAGCCAATTCCCTCCGCTTTTAGGCGGTAAGGGAACTCATCTTATCAGAAGCCATGCGGGAAGAGTTTCGACACGCCCGATGAGCGGCAGGAAATCCGAAGCCTCGTCTAGTTTTTGCGGCCACTCTTTTCACCCGTTTTGGGTCTTCTAGTTTCGTCAACTGCTGCTGGTGGTCTCAAGCTGATTGCAGCGGCCCGCCTTTCGCCAATGCTATCTCGAGGCTGCGGCATCCCTAGGAGGGCTGACGCGTAGCGCGGTGGTCGGCAGCGCACGCGTCCGGCAACCGACGGCAGAGCGAGTGCATTCCGGATAGCTCATGCCCAGAGGTCGCGAGGACCGTGCCCCCGAGATCAGCAGGCCGGTGGCAAATGCGCGATCTGCGCACCTAGCTCATAGTAGCCTTCTCTGATGGCCCGAAAGGGGGCGCTCCGCGCCGAAGATACCGGCAGGAACATCCCGTCGAGCGGCAGCTCGCCGCTGATATGGCGGGCGAGCTCGCGGCCGAACACTGTGCCAGGCGCGATGCCTCGTCCGTTGAAACCCGTCAGCGCGATCATGTTTTCCGCTGGGAGGTGAAGGCGAGGCAGATGGTCGTTCGTCATGCCGATCCGGCCGTACCACTCGTGCTCCAACTCGACCTCACCGATCTGCGGGAAGAGCGCCCGGATACGCCGCCGCGCCCAGTTACGATGAATAGGGATTCCGGTGCCGCGGAGCGCGCCGACGCTGCCGACGATGAGGCGGCCGGCATTATCTGTGCGAAAGGCGGTCAGCACGGTGCGGGTGTCCCATGCGCCGTGCCCTTCGGGCAGAATCGTGTGGCGAATTCTGTGGCTCAGCGGCGCAGTCGCAACATGGAAGAAGGGGAGCACCACTTGCTCGCCACGCAGCTCGGGGAAGATGCGCGACGTGTAGGTGTCGGTCGAAAGAACCGCCCACTTCGCCCGGACGGTTCCACCTTGCGTGGCGAGCCGCCAGAGGCGGCCCTCGCGCCCGATGTGCTCGACCGGGCTCGCCGTAAAGACGGTCGCGCCGGCGGCAATCGCCGCACCAGCGAGGCCGCGCACATAGGCGAGCGGTTGGATCGTCCCGGCACGCAGGTCGAGGAGACCTCCGGGGAAGGCCGAGGTGCCTGTCTTGGCACGCGTCTCCCCGGCGTCGAGGATGTGCACCGGGGCGCCGAGCGCCTGCCACTGCCGAGCTCGCTCCGCGATCTCGGCAACGCCCTTCTTATCGGCTCCACAATGGATCGTGCCGGCCCGCTTCAGCTCGCACTGCAAGTTGTGCTTGTCGACGATCTCGAAGACGGTGCGTGGGGAATCGCGCAGCAAATTAAGCAAACGATCGCCATAGAGCGGACCGAGCGTCTCCTTCAGCGCCGAGGGCATAACCCAAAGGCCCGCATTCACCAACCCGGTGCTTCGCCCGGCGGCGCCAAAACCAATTTCGGCTGCCTCAATCACGACAACGTCCAGGCCCCGCTCGGCAAGGTGCAGCGCAGTGGACAACCCGGTGTAGCCGGCGCCGACGATCGCGACATCGGCGACGAGGTTGCCTCGCAGATTCTCCGTTGCAGGCGGCGGCGGAGCTGTCCGCTCCCAAAGCCCATGGGACCGTCTATCGTTCAGCATTCATCCGCTCTCATAAGGCTGGACGCTGGCTCAGTGCGCACACAACACAGGGCGCCCGGCAGGAGACTTAGCTCGCTGCCGGGCAGGTGCGCCTTGGGAGGAGGCGTATCTTCGCAAACGTTCTGAACCAGCCGCATCAGGCCCGCTTACAATAAGAGGACCGGACCGCTCAGAGCGCCCTTACTGAATGTAGCGCATGTAAATGGCCGATCTATTCGAATCTTCCGCGTTCACGCAGGAAATCGGCTTTGTGCGGCGACATGTGCATAAAAGCGGAGATAGGCGAGCGCGTCGGCTCTAGGAAGCAATGACGCCCGTCAGCATAATGGTCTCCTCGCGGATGGCCAATTCACCCTAGACCGCATCGTCTCCTGCACTCGATTTCACCAACATGCTGAGATGAGTACCTTTATCTGTCACCATCTCCGCACCAGGTGGAAGGTAAGGGGCCACAGCGTGTTTCGTTTCGCCAAGGGCAGAAACCGACGTGATCGACCAATCAATCAAGGCAACGGCGTGCTGAAGTATCGCGTCGGTCTGAGGGCGGCTCGGGGAAGCGGCGATGACGTGTCCGATCGTGTCTCGGTAATCGCCTTCCCTAACGATAGGTGTCTTAGGCTGAACATGCAATTTGACCTCCGAGACACCTTCTACGGCAGCCGCTCGACTGGCGCCATCAATCCAATCGAGGATGCCATCACCCTCCGGGAGGAGGAACTGAGCGCCCGCGACATGCGAACGCGTACTTCGCAAATCCGATTCTTCGCCGATAACCACTTTGATGTGCTCGGTAACTAGATCGATACCATAAACCAATTTAACCATTTGAGGACCGGGCGCACCAGCAATACGCGGATTGACCTCGATGACGACTGGGCCACGCCTTGTCCAGCGGAATCCAATGTTCGATGGCCCCCAGCCAAGGCTGAGAGCTTCCAAACAGCTTAGCGATACGTCGGCGATACGCTGCTGCTCGACGTCAGTAAGCACCGCTGGATAGGTGCACCCACGATGGACAAAATGCGGTGGGCGCCCGAAGTCAGCGCCGCCAATTCCAATGACCTCATTCCCCATTATGTCAGCCCAATAATAGGGGCCTTGTGCGAATTCTTCGACCAGTATCCTGGGCGAAGCCCGCCATTTGTGCTTCCCGCCCAACAGATGGATCGTGTGTTTTGCTAGTTCGTCGACGTCGCGGCACAATAGGACACCGCTGCTGCCGCTGCCCACGGCAGGCTTAAGAATTACCGGGAGGTTGATTTCCGCGGCACAGCTTTGTACGTCCGCGGCATTCGATGCTAAGCGATAGGCCGGCATAGGAACGCCGGCCTCCGCGAGGATCTGACGTTGAGTGAATTTATCGCAGCATCGTTCAATCGAACTGGGGTTCGGCCCTGGCAGAGCGAAGGATCGGCATAGCTTACCAACTGTAGCATAGGCTAACTCATCGAGACCCGTAAAGCCGGTGATGCCAGCAATATCATAAGTTGCACGCACCCGGGAACATTCCCTGATCAGGGCATCGAGGTTGTCCGTATCGACCCGGATTGTCTCCATATCGTCTGCTGCAAGATAATCGTACTGGGTTGGGTCAGCCGACAAGGTAATTGGATGAAGGCCAAGACGCTTGGCCGCTTTAACGTATAGCTCACCAGTACTTCTGTTGCCTTCAACCAGGATGAGAGCTCTTTTTGTCATTGCCGTCGATCTCCGCAGTGTGCAGTGCGACGGCCTGGGGGTAAACAGGCGTCGACTTGTTGTTCGGCCTGACGTCAGCCTCCAAGAGAAGCTACCATGCTCAGCGATCTGATCTCGCGAAGATTTTGTAAAGTTAGCTGAATGATTTGTTGCGATTTTTGACCACCCGGCTGGGATCCGGTTGACTCTCGCTGAATAGTCGCTGGGACGGTGCTTGCCTGTTTCCGGTTTTGGCCAGCAGCCGTCGGCGCGCTGATGAGGCCGTCGATGTCGCCGGCTACCGTACGCGCACTTTGACAGGACCTTCAACATCAGCAGATCACCGGTCCGCGAGCGGGCTAGATATCGACGAGGCAAAGCCAGTGGATGGAGGAGCAGGGCTCAGCGCCAATCAGCGACGCACGGATGACGCCGGGCATCACCTCGAGACTACTTAGCGGGCATGAGCACGCGACACTCCCTCGTGTCACCTTGCGCCCGATGCAGATCACGACGTCCTGGTCGATCGTCGCCTAGAAAGGGGCAAGCAGGAGACGCACTGGAATGCTTGGAATGCCCGCTCGCTGGCCGACGACACGACATGGGTAATCCTCGACCGGATGTTGTCCGTGAGGCTCAGCCGCAAGACCACCTCGATCTCGATGCACGCGCTGGACCGGTGGGAATATCCGGCGAGATTGACAACCTTGTGCCCTCCCGCAGCTTTCAGGGGAGTAGGGGGCTCATGCGCCTGCATCCGGCTTGGTTCAATTTTTCCAAATCGCAACTACGGGTTCTCAACATTTCTGAAAGTTACGACGAGAGATACTGTGCCGGTCGGGTGCTAGGTCAGCGTTCTGGTGCGCGATGTGCCCTGTGAAGACCCCAGACCAGCATCGACGACTAAACCTCCGCCGCAAGACTTCCCGACGGCGGATTGGCGACTAGCAATAACGATCGGATCGATTCACGGCGGGCTCGCTGTTGCCCGAACCAGACAAGGGTTGTGAGATCCGGATGCCAATATTTCTGGTCTGCACGTAGCCATCAAGGGCTTCCTGACCCTTTTCCCTGCCGTAGCCAGACTTCTTCACTC
>NZ_RZTA01000013.1:10884-83529 GCF_004023115.1 Mesorhizobium sp. M6A.T.Cr.TU.017.01.1.1 | reverse complement strand
CCGCCATGCCCGGACCGGCGGATTCCGTTTTCAGCGCGTTGAAGACAAATCCCATGTCCGGAGGCGGCGGCTCGACGTCGGGCGCAAGCCTGGAGAGTGCCGCTTGCATCGCCCGCACCCGCTCCGCCGTGGAGGATGCATCGCCAATTCTCTGGGCGATTTCGCGCGCCAGCGCTCCCAAGAAGTGGCTGAGCGCCACCCGGCCGCCAACGATCTCCGACATCGGCGGGCCGAGCCATCGGCTTGCCGCACCCGGTCGGAAGCGGGCGCCGATCACAGTAGAGCCGGGTGTCAGCGTAGAGAGGGCAACGGCCACGTCGGGGCCTGCTACGACCAGATCGCCGTCGATCCAGGTGATGTCGACGCAGCCGTCGGGAACCACGGCCGATAAGCTCCCCGCGTCCGGTCGCAATGTATTGGACCAGACACACTGGAAATGCCCTTCGAGTGCGGCCGGAGGATTAAACTCGCGGTATTCCCCGATTGCCCCGGAAAGGACGGGTGTGTTGTCGTCGGGCGTCACGCGCCTCTCCTGTGAGGAACACTTTCGCAGGCATCGTACTCTTCGGTCCCGAAATCTATTGCGATGGCGGCTTGCTTCAACCCCTGTTGTCGTTCTCAATCAAGCTCCGTCTGGTGTGATGCCACGTCAGGAAGAACCAGGCAGTTGTTGAGTATTCCACCAAGAGATCGTGGAATGGCCGGCATGACCACGGAAGCGGTCGCAAGCCGAGGTCCGAGACGCCCGCGCTCGGCTCGCGCCGTCTTGAGTCTCGCACCGGGACGTTTACCCCTTTACGAGAACAGCCTTTCCATCAGTCGTCGCATCTTTGAGGGGGCCGAGAGTGGAAAAGTACCAATCAGGCCCCACCCTGGACAGTGCCGCCAGGGGATTCTTTCCGGAAGTCCGGTATAAGCTCGGGTCCCGAAGCACACGCTGGAAATCAAAGTCGGCTGCGAGCAGAGCTTTCAGCAACAACTGCTGACGATCCAGCCGCAAGAGGTCCGACCCGCTGCGATTGATCATGCTCCGCGCCCCTATCCACTGGTGAAGTCGCTCGCCTGAAAGAAGCTCTTCTGGGGGACGGAACGAGATGGCCTTGCGTCCCTCCTCGATCGGGCGCGTAGGATGCAAGGGATACCAGAAGTCGAGAGGTTCGCTCACTGGCACAGTGACGCTGACCGCCTCGAGCGCAGCCTCGGTCGCGGCGCGCCTGACACACAGTAGGCTCTCAGCTCGAAACCCCAGTTCTCGAACCGCTTTCAGGAGAAGATCGCCGCCACCGGTCGCAAATGCCGCATTGATGCGATCGTTGAGGCTGGGTACCCAAAGATCACGAGGAATCCAAGTGAGATGCCTGTAGGTCGGATCGACAACTACCACGATATCCGTGTTCGCTTGCCAGTCATCCCGGTCGAGGATTGCCACTACCGTCATGCGCGCGGCACCTGATCCGCCCGCCCGCGCCAGTTCGCGCTGACCTCTGTCGACGCCGCGCTCGTAGGCGAAGGTGCACGCCAGGACGAGCGGCCATGATGCGACAACGAACAGGCGATCCAGCCCTCGAACCGATCTGAAAGAAAGCGGCGCGATGAGCATGAACCGGCTGAAGCCTCGCCTCAGCAGCGAGCTCTCGTCGAGTGCAGGCCAGTGGATTGCGGCGCGCTTGCCGCGGGCGAGCTGATCCTGGATCATCTGCCGGAAGCTGGTTGGGTTCAGGTGCGATGCCTGAACCGAAGGGGCCCAGACCGGACGATCGGCACGCTTCATCCGGCGGTGGAACTCCGTATCCTCCCCGACCCGAAGGTCCTCCCGGAACCCGCCATATTTTTCGAAGAGCGTTCGGGCATAGCTTGCGCCGTAGCGGAGCGCCTTCCTCTTGGGCACACCGGGCATCCGGCGAACCAAAACCGAGAGATGGCTTGCCCATGCATAGAGGTTCCGCGGATGGCTGTTGACCAAGGCCGAGGCTACGGAGTTGCGGCCTTTCTTGTGAAGCAGGAGCCGGTTGGCCGCCCAGCCCGGACTGGCGACGAGATCGGAGGCTAGAAATGCGACCCAGGGTGCGCGAGTGGATCTGATGCCAACGTTTCGCGCGGCCCCTGGCCACAGCAGTTGCGGGGTGGAAATGACGCTGATACCGGAGGCTTCACTCGAAAGAACGGAGCGGGGATTGCCTCCGCCTGAGTTGACGACGACGATCTCGAGCGGAATTGGTTGCGCCAGCAGCGAGTCCACTGCCGTCTTCAATTCCACCGGTGCACCAACGGAAAGGACCACCACGGCAAGTTCGGGAGATGCCTCGCTCAAGCGGGATTTCCAAGCAACAACTTTGCCGAGGTATCGAGCGGCAGCAACCGGGCGAATCGGGAATGCTCCGACGCTAGATCCCGGACCTGTTCCGCCACACCGGCAGGACTCCTGTAGGTCACGATATCCGCGACGCTGCGCGTGTCGTATCCGCACCAGAAATCCGCCGCACTTCCGATGTCGATGGCAATACCCCCCGCTTGCCTGATCCACATGCAGTAGATTTTACCCAGCATGCCGGCTGAAATGAGAAAAACACGACCGCGCAGCTGTCCCGACAATCGATCCCTCAGCCTTGTGAAGGCGTGTGGATAGTGTGCATCGCCGGCTATGCTGGCGAAGCCTGCGGCGTATTTGTGTTCCGGCGGAACCAGGTGGACGGTCTCGATAGTTATCCCGTGTCGCTGCGCCAGAACGCCGCCGAGCTTGGCATGACATGTGATCAGGGACACGGCTCCAAGCCTGGGGAGCAGCAGGTCCCAAATTCCCCAGAAGGATAGGGATTGGTGGATATGGCAGGAGGTCAGCACGGCTTGCTTGTTGGTGTTTCCGGCAGCGAAATCGATCGATGCAAGGAGGCCGCGGGCATTTCTACCGCCGTCTCCCAACGCCTCCAGGGAGTTGCTCAAAATACCGCGACTAGTGCGATCGAGATCAGGAAGCCCAACGACATCGGCGGAACGTATCGCTTCTTTCAGCTGCCACTCCAGCGCGTCATCCACTTGGGCAGCGCGCCCCCACCAGGTCTGCTGGGTCGCTTCCCTGTCCGTCTCGCGAAACACCTCCAGTTCGGGTCTGTAGGGAAGCATGCACCCTTCCCCATCGCCCAACCTGATCAGCGAAAGAGGCTTCAGTTCATCGAATGCCTCAGCAATGCACGTTGCAACTTCAAGTGCTTCATTCAGGACGAAGGAGGGATCTGGGAAGAAGTCCGTATGCCCAGAACGAAGCCGGACAAAAATCCCGCAGATGTCGCGAACTGCATCTCGTCGATTTTCAGCCCCCACCGATCCCGGGCTGTGCGCGAGATGATCCCGAACCAGTTGCTCAATGTGAGGCCCCTGATCGAAGGCGCTTTCAGATGAGGAAACCAGACAATTAAGGGAGCGCAGTCTCGTACGCTGAAAAATTGCAGACAGCCTCAGCAATTCCCCCGCTACGGTATGGGGAGCTTCCGCGTCTACGCGATCCAAAACGACGTTCGCGAGACCAGCCCCGCCGACCTCCCAGGCTGCACTCACCATCGGCGACAGGAGTTCAGGCGAGAACTCGTCGATACTCCCGTGCTCCCAAGTCTGCCGCAAGCATTCACCGGCCTCAAAGTACCGGTGCGCCTGTATAAGGCAGTTGATCCGAAGCTTCTTGCGGGCTGCCTCCTTACCCGCGCGGCTGCGGTCAAGCACTTCCAGTGCCTCATTTGCCCGGCCGAGCCTTCCCAGCACGCCTAGATAGGAATGCAGCAGCTGCCAATTCCCGAGGAGCAGCGCTTCGTTCGTGCCTAAAAGCTGGCCCATTGTGGCCCAGTCGTGCGTGGCTTCCAGAAGTGGCATCGAGGCAAGCAGGTAAGCAAGTGGCGAGCTCCCCGCTTCCAACTCCTTGACGATCTTCTCAGCCTCGGCAATTCGCTGTAGCCGCACAAGCAACAGAACCTTGCGCCGCATTGCGTCGGGGTCGCTCAATGTCTTCCATATGACATCCTGCATTTGCAGTGCGAGTGGCCAGTCGCCGCGTTCGGAAGCGATCCGCTCCAGGCCCCGATATCCGGCGATTTCCGCCGGAAAGCGTTCGCACAGCAGGCCAAAAACCGCTTCGGCTTCCGCCAGCCTTCCAAGTTTCAGCAGGGCCGCGGCATGTCCGGCGAGTGCCTTGCGGCCAGGCGCGAGCCTGCTTGCCGCCGCCCAAGCCTCCGCCGCGATACCCCAGTGGCCCAGCTTCTCTGCCGAACGGGCTGCTCCTTCATGTCCGCCTGGAAAGTCTGGATTGCGGCTGCGAAGCTCCTCGAACACCAGCTCGGCCTCGCCGTAGCGGCCGAGCATGAATAGGGCCGTGGCCCGCCTATGCAGATATCTCTTTCGCTTGCCTGGGAGAATACGGGCGGCGACTGTCCAAAGCGCAAGCGACCTCGCCCAACGTTGCTTCTCCGACGTCGACAGGACAGTCTCTGGTCGATGATGGCCCTGGTGGTCGGCCTGTACCGCCCAAATGACCCGGGAACGCCCTGCACCATGCTCGCCGGAATCACCGCCGGTTCGCGCCATCTCTCGTTCGACCGCTGGAAAAATATGTCTCCATGCGGTTCCGTCGGACATCTCACGCGGCGTCCACTGACTGTAACAGAGGTCGCGCATGAACTGCTCCCGCTCCGGTTGCTTCGGATGCTCGATATCATCGAGACTGTTGGAACAAAGGCGGTATGCAAGGCTCGCCGGAGATAGACATATCGGCGGGACGCCCGCGATCAACGCATCGATTGCGGCACCGGATGACAAGGTTACGCACACCCACGCATTTGCCACCTCGTCAGCGAACGGCCGCCTGCCGCGCGAGATGGTGACCCTGGGCACGGTCGAGCAAGCATCGACAACGGCTTCTTGATCTCGCCATCGCGTGCTGGGGTGCAGCCGGATCAGGATTGAACGATCGCTGATCTTCCTGATCGCCGCCGCGGTCTCGTGTAGCCACCTCACCATGTCGATGCCCCGTAGCGAGGCATCCTTGGGCACCTGACCGACCAGGAGTATGTAATCTCCCTCGGCCCGGTAGGGCTTCAGCCTGATCCCAAATTCGGCCTTTGCCCTTTCCCAGCGATCCGGCGGGCTGTTTTCTGCACAAAAATCGGCGTCGTCGCCCAACGCTCCGCCTACGGCCACGCGGCAGTACGGGTGCACTTGCCGCGGGCGCAGCGGCCGCCGGCGCAACGCTGCGAGCCAACCGGGCAGGCGCTGATTGAAACTCCGGCCGATCAGCGAGCTTTCGATGACGACGATGGGTCCGTTGTGTTCCCGATAGATGGCGTTCCTGAGACGCCCCTGCTGGGAGCGTCGAGGCGGATTGGCAAGCCCATACATCACCGCGACGTCGCAAGGTTTATACTTCCAACCAGGCGTAACCGTTACCTGCATGCCTTCCACGCGGAACATGGAAATATCCATGAAGCTGACACTGTCCGTGAAAATGCGCGCATGCATTTGTGTCTTCACCGCATTTCTTCCAGCGCGCGGACGAACGTCTGCGGCATCCTAGCGGCCAAAGGCCGACTCTGCGTGTTCATATGATTGCCCCTCTCGGCGAACTCTAAGCGGTGGAGGCGGTCACGACAACCGCCAATGGAGTCGGGAAAGTCCGCGGCGAAAGGTGACCGTCCGGTTGATTTCTCCGCCCAAATATGATGCTCCTCCCGCCCATGAAGAAGCTCTGTCTTACGGTTCTGGCGTCGGTGACGCTGGCGTGGCCGGCTAACGCGATGGATAGCGCATTGCGCACCGGCTTGTTGAAGCTCGACCCGCAAACCCGGCTCGAACAGCGATGCGATGCTGAAGTGCTCGACCGGATCACCCATGATGACCACAAATACAAAGCCGATCGCGTGGTCGCCTACGCTTTTGCGACGCCCGAAATGGAGACCGACGCAATCACAAGCCCTGGGGCTGCCTTTCGCAGCAAGGGACAATGGTACCGGCTGAAATTCAAATGCCGGACGGCGCCGGATCATATGCAGGTTCTGGATTTTCGCTATCGGATCGGCGAGGAGATTCCGGAAACCGATTGGTCGGAATACAACCTCTATAATTAGAGCGTCGCGCGTCCGACTGGACGCGCAAAGGACGCTCCAGCAGTTTGAATCGGCGCATAATCCTTTTCGGAGACCGAATTCCGGTTTCCGGGTCATGCGCCAGCGTATCTAGCTTTCACCGGCTGCTGGCGATTTCCGCCGCGATCAGGCGGTTTGCCGGCCTTGTCCTCAAGCGATCTCTTGACGCGCGGGAACCATACACGTTAGGCGTCCGAATACTCGGCGCCGACGATCGACAAACAAGCAAGGAACTTCCAGTTGATGGAAATTTTTACCGCCGCAGGCTTCTCCGCCCTGCTCCAGGTTATCGCCATCGACCTCGTACTTGCAGGCGACAACGCCATCGTCATCGGCCTTGCCGCGGCCGGCCTGCCGGCCGAGCAGCGCAAGAAGGCCATCCTCATCGGCGTGCTGGCCGCGACCGTGCTGCGCATATGTTTTGCAGCAGTAACCGTTCAACTGCTCTTGATCGTCGGTCTGCTGCTGGCCGGTGGTATCCTGCTTTTGTGGGTTTGCTGGAAGATGTGGCGCGAACTGCGCACCTCCCATGCCGACGAGCTGGAAGCGACCGAGGCGCTGTCAAATGCCGATCTCGACAAGGACGATGCCGTGGCTGGCAAGTCGCCGCGCAAGACGCTGGGCCAGGCCGCACTGCAGATCGTCGTCGCCGACGTGTCGATGTCGCTCGACAATGTGCTGGCGGTCGCTGGTGCGGCGCGCGATCATTTCTCCGTGCTGATCATCGGCCTCGTTCTCTCGATCGCGCTGATGGGTCTGGCCGCGACCTTTATCGCCAAGCTGCTGCACCGCCACCGCTGGATTGCCTATATCGGCCTGCTGATCATTCTGTATGTCGCGCTCGACATGGTCTATCGAGGCGCGCTGGAAGTCTGGCCGCATGTGAACAACGCGGTGAGCTGACGCCGCCTGTCCCGCCGTTTCCGTCGTCGGCACCGATACATTCATCGTGCGTTTCGTCGCGGTTGCCGCGGGCCCATACCAATGCCGCAATAAGTGTGGTACTGCGCCGCCAATCCTGAAAAGCCGGAAAACCTCTATGTCTGCCCCTCGCGTCAGTTTCGTCAGCCTTGGATGCCCGAAAGCGCTCGTTGATTCAGAGCGCATCATCACGCGCCTTCGCGCCGAAGGCTACGAAATCGCGCGCAAGCATGACGGCGCCGATCTGGTCGTCGTCAACACCTGCGGCTTTCTCGACTCGGCACGCGACGAATCGCTCAATGCCATCGGCTCCGCCCTTTCGGAGAACGGCAGGGTCATCGTCACCGGTTGTCTCGGCGCCGAACCGGACGTCATCCGCGAAAGACACCCAAACGTTCTCGCCATCACTGGTCCGCAGGCCTACGAGAGCGTGATGGCTGCCGTGCATGAGGCCGCGCCGCCGAGCCACGATCCTTATGTCGACCTTTTGCCGCCGCAAGGCGTCAAGCTCACGCCGCGCCACTATGCCTATCTCAAGATTTCGGAAGGCTGCAACAATCGCTGCACCTTCTGCATCATCCCCGCGCTGCGCGGCGATCTCGTCTCGCGGCCGGCGGCCGACGTGTTGCGCGAAGCCGAGAAACTGGCCAAGGCCGGCGTCAAGGAGATCCTGGTCATTTCGCAGGACACCAGCGCCTATGGCATCGACATCAAATACCAGACCAGCATGTTCGGCGATCGCGAAGTGCGGGCAAAGTTCCTCGATCTGTCGGAGGAACTCGGCAAGCTCGGCATCTGGGTGCGCATGCACTATGTCTACCCCTACCCGCATGTTGCCGATGTCATCCCGCTGATGGCCGAAGGAAAGATCCTTCCCTATCTGGACATCCCGTTCCAGCACGCCTCGCCGCAGGTGCTGAAGAACATGCGCCGGCCCGCCCATGGTGAAAGGACCCTCGATCGCATTCGCGGCTGGCGCGAAATCTGTCCGGATCTGGCCATCCGCTCCACCTTTATCGTCGGCTTCCCCGGCGAGACGGACGACGATTTCGAAATGCTGCTCGACTGGCTGGACGAAGCCAAGATCGACCGCGCCGGCTGTTTCAAATACGAGCCGGTCCGAGGCGCCCGATCCAACGACCTCGGCCTCGAACAGGTGCCGCAGGAGATCAAGGAAGCGCGTTGGCACCGCTTCATGCAGCGCCAGCAGAAGATCTCGGCGACGCAGCTCGCCAGGAAGGTCGGCAAGCGCCTGCCTGTCCTGATCGATAAGGCGCACGGCACCTCGGCGAAGGGCCGCACCAAATATGACGCGCCCGAAATCGACGGCTCGGTGCATATCCAGTCGCGGCGCCCGTTGCGCGCCGGTGACATCGTCACCGTCAAGATCGACCGCGCCGACGCCTACGATCTCTATGGCTCGGCGGTTTGATAGCTGGGCGGGGTGAAGACCTCTCCTGCTAGAGCATTTTGCAGCCAAACGTCTTCGTTTGGCGGCCGACAAAAGGCGTTAAAATAAAGAGTTAGAGCGCGGTTTTGGTTCGACCAAACACAAAGGGCTCTAGGACGTGACCGTTTCGCTTACACGGATAAGCATCCGCCTGAGCCAGGCGTGACCGGGATCGCTGTCGTTCCTCCGATGCCACAGCAGAGTTTCCTGATAACCGAAATAGTCGAAGGGCAGCGGAAAAGAGCGCACGCGCGGCCAATTCGTAAGCCAGATCACGTTTGCCGACAAGGTGCAGATCATGTCCGTCTCGGCGATGATCGCCGGCACGGCGAGCGCATAAGGCAGGCTCATTGCAACGGTCCGCTTCAGGCCGCGGTCGTCCAGCAGACGATCGATGTAGCCCTTCAGATCGCCGACATGAGTGACCAGCAAGTGCGGATACTTCAGAAAGAGCTCGAGCGTCAGCGCGTCGCGGATCTCAGGATGCTCGGCCGAGACGATCGATATCCAGTTCACTTGGAAGAGCGATGCACGTTTGATCGTCGTCGGCGCATCGGGCAGGATGGTGATCGCAAGGTCTATCGAGCCCTTCTCGAGACAATCAACGATCTCCTGGCGATGTAAGCTGCGCAAGACGATCGAAACTCTAGGCGCGGCTGAACGAAGCACCGGCATCAGTCTGGGCATCAAAGTCGCCGCGATGTGATCGGTGGTCGCGATCCTGAAGATGCGACCCGATCGCTCCGGCGAGAACTGGCCGAATCCTCCCAACGCATCCTGGATCTGGCGTAGCGCGGCCCGGATCGGATCGGCGAGATCGAGCGCCTTTTCGGTCGGCCGCACGCCATCGGCATGACGACCGAAGAGATCATCGGCGAAAAGCCGACGCAGATGGGCGAGGCGCTTGCTCATCGCAGGCTGGCTGAGCCCGATGCGGGCTGCCGCCGCGCTCACGCTCCCTTCACTGAGGAGGGCGTCGAAGGCGACAAGCAGGTTCAGATCGACGGCAGCTAGATTCACACTGGGCCTCCGACAGTTTATTACTGAAGGGAATATTGAGATGTCAAATATCGATTGGACGACTGAAAGCGAACCCGGAAGATAGGCGCCTTCCAATAGATATGGAGACATGGATGCGACGCTGTTCTCTCGCTGCTATCGTTCTATTCCTGATGCCGAGCCTCTCAAGTGCTCAGCCGGCCGAAGGTCACGGAGGGGCCGTCTTCGTGTTGTCGGATCTCGATATGGTGCCGACCGTCTACGAGACGGGCGAGCTCGGGCCTCCAGACCCTCACTATCTGGATACGCTGTCCATCATCACCTCGCCGACGGAGCGGTCTCGCTCTGTCGCGATGATGGAGGTTTCGAATTCAACCTATGGGCCGCCCGGAGCACTAGACGTCTCCCTGGATGGCCGGTTCGTTTTCGTCGCCGAAACTTTCCGTCAACGGCCCGAACGGGCGACCCGCCTCGACGAGTTGCAGCAAGGCGACACGATCAGATCGCTCCGGCTCGATGGCGGCCACTCGTCGGCGGTCGACAGCGTGAGGATCGGAATCCAGCCGCAGGCGATTCATCTCAATCCTGCAGGCGATCTTATCGCCGCGATCACTGTCGACGCCGAACACGAACTCACTTTCGTACCGGTCAGGGAGGGTCGGTTCGGGCCCGTATCCAGCTTCGGTCTCGATCTTGAGCCGTCAACGGGTTTCATTCCATTGAAGGCGACCTGGGTGCAGTGGCATCCAAGCGGCCGGTATATTGGGGTCAATCTCGTCGACCGTGGTCAGGTTGCCTTCTATGAGGTGCTGCGCGGAAAGGACGGGGCGGTTTCTGCTATTCGTCCCTGGGGCAATCGCGTCCAGACGAACAAGTTCCCCTTTATCGGCCGCTTTTCGCCCGACGGCCGCTACTACATCACCTCCGATGTTCAGTGGGGAATCGATACAACTGGCTTCTATGGCGTTCAGGAGGGCATTCTCACCACAGTCCGGCTTGCCGATGTCGGCGCGACGGGCGACGCGGCAAGGCACACCGTGCCTCACATCGCGCTTGGTGGCTGGGGCGCCGAGACGATCGCCTTCAGCCCTGACGGCCGCTTTCTTGTCACGTCCAATCTTCGCGGCACCGGCAAGCCAGACGGCTCGCGCGACTGGACGGAGCACGCGTCGCTCAGCCTCTATCAGCTGGACACTGAAACAGGACGGCTGTCACCGCACGGCGAATGGCCGCTCGAAGGTGTGCTGCCGCAAGGACTCGCTTTTGATCGCACGGGACAAAAGCTCTTCGTCGGCGTGAACCGTTACCGCAATGACGAAGCGCCCCTTGGCGGCGCCGTCGAGATATGGCAGATCACGACGGAAGGGCGCCCGGCGCTCGCTCCCACATCGGATCGCATCAGGCTGCCCGCGGGCGTCCATACGATAATCGCCCGCTGAACTTTCGTGAGTGGGACTCGCAGTCGGGCAGGTTAACCTTCGAAACTCTGCGCATGAAAAGAGGACGCCCGAAGGCGCCCTCCCCAGTGCTTGCGCTTACTGCGGCAGCTTGTCATCGACGCCTTTGACGTAGAAGTTCATGCCGAGCAGCGTAGCGTCGTCGGCGACTTCGCCGTCCTTGAGCCATGGCGTGCCGTCCTGCTTGGCAATCGGCCCGGTGAAGGGGTTCCAGCCCTCGACGATCTTCTTCTCGGTGGCTTGCGCCATCGCCTTCACGTCATCGGGCATATTGGTGTAAGCCGCCATTTTAACGGCGCCGTCCTTGATGCCCAGCCAGACGTTGCCGGGCTTCCATGTGCCGTCGAGCACGGCCTTCACCCGGCTGATATAATAGGGTCCCCAATCGTCGACGATCGAGGTCAACTGCGCCTTGGGAGCGAACTTGATCATGTCCGAAGACTGGCCGAACCCCTGCAGGCCGCGCTCTTCGGCGACTTGCAGGGCAGCGGTCGAGTCGGTGTGCTGGACAATGATGTCGGCACCCTGGTCGAACAGAGCCTTGGCGGCATCGGCTTCCTTGCCCGGATCGAACCATGAATTGACCCAGACGATCTTCGCCTTGAAGTCCGGGTTGACCGACTGGGCGCCAAGCATGAAGGAATTGATGCCCATAACCACTTCGGGGATCGGGAACGAAACGATGTAGCCGGCGACGCCCGACTTCGACTGCTTGGCGGCGATCTGGCCGAGGATGTAGCGGCCTTCATAGAAGCGCGCATTGTAGATGCCGAGATTGTCCGACGTCTTGTAGCCGGTCGCGTGCTCGAACTTAACGTCGGGGAATTTCTTGGCGACCTTCACTTCGGGGTCCATGAAGCCGAAGGAAGTGCCGAAGATGATCTTGCATCCTTCGCGCGCCAGACGCTCGAAAGCACGATCGGCATCGGGACCCTCGGAGACGTTCTCCAGGTATGCGGTCTCGACCTTGTCGCCGAGCGCCTTCTCTACGTCCAGGCGGCCCTGGTCATGCTGGTACGAATAGCCGAAATCACCGATCGGGCCGGTATAGACCCAACAGGCTTTCAGCTTTTCCTGTGCTTCGGCGGTCGCCGCCAGCGACAATGCTGCCGCCGTGGCCATCAGCGCAATAAGCAGTTTTTTCATCGTGTTACCTCTCTGAGTTAAGCCCTGGAGCTTCCCGGCTGTCTTTTATTATCAACGATCCGGAACGAATGGCTGCCCCAAGGAAGCCGGTGTGTTCATCATCGTCAAACGCTTGTTGCGCGAGATTAGAACGAGAACCACGATGGTTGCCAGATAGGGCAACGAAGAAAGCAGTTGCGAAGGAACCGGAATGCCAAAAGCCTGTGCATGAAGCTGGCCGATCCATACCGCGCCGAAGATATAGGCGCCGGCCAGCACCCGCCATGGCCGCCATGATGCGAACACGACCAGCGCCAGCGCGATCCAGCCGCGCCCGGCGGTCATGTTCTCTACCCATTGCGGCGTATAGACCAACGACAGGTGGCCCCCGGCAAGGCCTGCACAGGCGCCGCCGAAGATCACTGAGAGATAGCGGTAGCGGATGACCTGGATGCCAAGTGCATGGGCCGATGTGTGGCTGTCGCCGATCGAGCGCAGCGTGAGTCCGGTGCGGGTCTTGAACAGGAACCACATGACGGCGGCGGTCAATGCGATCGAGATGTAGAAGATCGGGTCCTGGCCGAACAACAACCTGCCGATGACCGGGATCGCTGTCAGGCCGGGAATGTCGAGGTTTGGCAGCCTCGCGCCGGGCTGGCCGACAAAGCTGGTGCCCATCATGCCGGAAAGGCCGAGGCCGAGCAATGTCAGCGACAGACCGGTCGCCACCTGGTTGGTGGCCAGCGACAGCGTCATGACGGCGAACAGCAGCGAAAACACCGCACCCAAGGCGATCGCCGCCAACAACCCGATCCACGGCGATCCGGTGAGATAGCCGGCGCCGAAACCGCCGACCGCCCCCATGATCATCATGCCTTCGACACCGAGATTGAGCACGCCGGAACGTTCGACCACCAGCTCGCCGATCGCCGCGATCAGCAAAGGCGTCGCCGCGGTTGCGATGGTCAAAAGAATGTTGACGGTGATGTCCATCAGCGGGCCTCCTCCAGCTTCGGTGCGGATTCAAGCTTCGGCGCGGCAAAGCCAATCAGACGAATGCGGTAGTGAATGAGCGTGTCGCAGCCGAGCACGAAGAACAGAAGCATGCCCTGGAACACGCGCGCCACCTTGTCGGAGATGCCGAGCGCGCTTTGCACCGCCTCGCCGCCGAGATAGGTCAGCGCCAGCACCAGGCCCGCCGCGACGATGCCTAGTGGATTGAGCCGGCCGAGGAACGCCACGATGATGGCGGTGAAGCCGTAGCCGGGCGAAATGACCGGCTGCAACTGGCCGATGGCGCCGGAGACTTCCGAGATGCCGGCAAGTCCGGCCAGCGCACCCGACAGCATGAAGGCGAAGAACACCATCCGGTTGATGCCGAAGCCAGCGAAGCGCCCTGCCCTGGGACTTGAGCCGAGCACGCGGACCTCGAAGCCTTTCAGCATGCGGCTCATCAGGATCCAGACCAGCACCGCCGCGACCAGCGCAAAGACGAAACCCCAATTGGCGCGGCCAGAGGCCGGCATCAGTTCCGGCAAGATGGCCGAGTCGTTGAACTGTATCGTCTGCGGGAAATTGAAACCCTTCGGATCGCGCCAGGGACCACGCACCAGCCAGTCGAGGAAGAGCTGCGCGACATAGACCAGCATCAGGCTGGTCAGGATCTCGTTGGTGTTGAAGCGCGTCTTGAGCAGAGCCGGAATGGCGGCGTAGGCCGCACCACCGATCATGCCGAACAGCAGCATCAGCGGCAGCACCAGCGGACCTTCAAACTGCGGAAATAGCACTGGAATGCTTGAGCCAACGATGCCGCCCAGGATGAATTGGCCTTCCGCGCCGATATTCCAGATGTTGGCCCTGTAGCAAACCGACAGGCCAACCCCGATCAGGATGAGCGGTGCCGCCTTGATCGCCAGCTCATGCAGCTGCCAGACCTGACTGACCGGCTCGAGGAAGTAAATTTGGAACGCCTTCAAAGGATTAACGCCAAGCAGCGCGAACAAGATGGCGCCGGCAATGATCGTCAACACGAATGCAATGAAGGGCGACAGCGCCGAGAACAGCATCGAGCGCTGTGGCCGTTTGACGAGTTCGAGGCGCATCATGACGTCTCCAGAGCGTGTTCGGCGTGGCCGGGCTCGGCCCCGCCCATCAGCAGTCCTATCTTTTCGAACGTGGCCTCAGCGATCAGCAAAGGCTTCGACAATTCGCCATTGTGCATCACCGCGATCGCGTCGGATATTTCGAACAATTCGTCGAGATCCTGGCTGATGACCAGCACTGCCGAGCCGCTGCGCGCCAGTTCGATCAGCGTCTGGCGAATGTGGGCGGCAGCACCGGCGTCGACGCCCCATGTCGGCTGATTGACGACCATCACGCTTGGCCTGCGGTCGAGTTCACGGCCGACGATGAATTTCTGCAGATTGCCGCCTGAAAGCGCTGCCGCCTCTGGATCCGGAGCGCTCTTGCGCACATCCATCGCTTTGATGATGCGCTGGGCAGCGGCATAGATCGCGTCGCTTTTGACCATTCCACCGGCGCCGACAAACACCTTTCCATCGGTGGCATGGCGCGACAGAAGCAGGTTTTCCGAGAGCTTCATTCGCGGCGCCGCACCGTGGCCGAGCCGCTCTTCCGGCACGAAGGCAGCGCCCATCAACCGCCTGCCGGTGATGCTGAGGCCGCCGGCATCCTTGCCGCGGATGCGCACCGAAGCGGCATCCTGCTGCGGCGCCTCGCCGGAAACGGATTCGAAGAACTCGCCCTGGCCGTTGCCGGCGACGCCTGCAATGCCGATCACTTCGCCGGCGCGCACCGTCAAGTTGATGTTCCTGAGCGGGATCGAGAACGGCGTTGCCGGCTTGCGGCTGAGCGCGCGGATTTCAAGCAGCGGCTGCGCGGTCTCGATACCCTGGGCCGGCGCGCGCACCACGGCCTGCACGTCGTTGCCGACCATCATGCGCGCCAGTGATGCTGCGGTTTCCTTGCGCGGGTTGCAATGGCCAACCACCTTGCCGTGGCGCAGCACGGTGGCGCGGTCGCAGATGCGCTTGACCTCTTCAAGGCGGTGCGAAATGTAGAGGATGGACTTTCCTTCCGAGCGCAGCCGTTCGAGCGTCTCGAACAGTTTGTCGGCTTCCTGCGGCGTCAGCACCGAAGTCGGCTCGTCGAGGATGATGAGCTGCGGCGTCTGCAGAAGGCAGCGGATGATCTCGATACGCTGGCGCTCACCGACAGACAGGTCGCCGACCAGCGATTGCGGGTCGAGCGGCAGGCCATAGCTGTAGGAAAGCGCCCTCGCCTTCGCGGCAATCGTGCTGATCGGCGAACCGTCGTCCAATGACAGGGCGATGTTCTCGGCCGCCGTCAGTGCCTCGAACAGCGAAAAATGCTGGAACACCATGCCGATGCCAAGCTTCTTCGCAAAGCCGGGATTAGTGATCGTGACCGCCTGACCGTTCCAGAAAATCTCGCCCGAATTGGGCTCCAGTGTTCCGAACAGCATTTTTACGAGCGTCGACTTGCCGGCGCCGTTCTCGCCGAGCAGCGCGTGGATTTCGCCTTTCGCGACGTTGAGATCGACATGGTCGCACGCTGTCAGCGTGCCGAACGTCTTGGTGAGGCCACGAACCTCAAGCAAGGTTGCGCCGTCCTGATTTGCACTCACAGTGCCTCCCATCTGGTTTGCCAGATATGTTCTGTGTTCCCGCAGGCATGGTATGCGCGGCCTGCTGTCGTCGCAAAGCGGCACCCGTCTTGAAAGAGCTTCAAGAATTTCAGCGGAAACCTAGCGCATCGGCCCGAAAATCGAAATCGATTTTCGGAAAAGCACCATGCGTAGGCTCATGGGATAAGAATGGTTGTTCCGGTCGTCCTGCGACCTTCAAGGTCGGAATGCGCCCTGCCGGCATCCCTAAGCGCGTAGCGCTGGTTGATCTTGATCTTGACCGCACCGCTGAGCACGATTTCGAACAACGCGGCGGCGGATGCTTCCAGGTCTTCGCGTTTGGCGTTGTAGACGAACAGCGTCGGACGGGTTGCGAACAGCGAACCTTTCTGCGCCAGCAACGACATGCTGAACGGCGGGACCGGGCCTGACGATTGACCGAAGCTGGCGAACATGCCGAGCGGCTTCAGGCAATCGAGCGAGGCAGGAAAGGTGTCGTTGCCGACCGAATCATAGACGACGTCGCACTTCTTGCCGCCGGTGATGGCGAGGACGCCGGCGACGAAATCCTGCTCGCGGTAGTTGATGACATGGTCGAAGCCATGCGCCTTGGCGAGCTCGATCTTGTCGGTAGAGCTGGCGGTGCCGATCACGGTTGCGCCAAGATGCTTTGCCCATTGGCCGAGGATCAGCCCGACACCGCCGGCCGCCGCGTGAAACAGGATCGTGTCGCCCGCTTTCACCTTGAAGGTACGGCGCAGCAGATACTCCGCCGTCATCCCTTTCAGCATCATGGCGGCCGCCTGTTCGTCGCTGATGCCGTCCGGCACCTTCACGACGCGATCGGCGGCGATCACGCGCTGCTCGGCATAGGCGCCAGTCGTCACGGCGTAGGCGATGCGATCGCCCGGCTTCAGCCAGTCGATATCCGCGCCCACTTCCAACACCAATCCGGCCGCCTCGCTGCCGGGTATAAGCGGGAAACCGCCTGGCGGAGGATAAAGGCCGGAGCGATGATAGACGTCGATGAAATTGAGGCCGATCGCCGTGTGTCTGACCAGGATTTGCCCCGAGCCGGGTTGGCCCGGCTCGGCGTCCTCATAGGTCAGAACCTCCGGACCGCCATTGACGTGGATACGGATCGCTTTGGACATTTTCTGGCTCTCTCGGGATCAGGCGCTCTTGGGGATCAGGCTTTCTTGTCATCCGGCTTTGCGCCGAGATTTGGAAAGAGCTGCATGATACCGCCGATGCAAGCGAGGTAAAGCCCGGTGACCGTGATGCCGATCTTGGTGAAGACACTCACCTGCTCGCCCAAAACGCCGATCTGGTCGTAGAAAGCGGCAAGAGCTGCCTGCGCCAGGGCCAGCGCTCCGAAAGCGCACCATAGCAGCGTCATGCCAAGGTTGATCGGGCGCAGCCGCACCACCCGCACCGGGTGGATGAAATAGATCGGCATGAAGGTCAGGATGCCGGCCACCACGACCACGGCGAAGGAAACCCATTGTCCCGGATCGATGACGAACAGCGTGAACACCACCATGTTCCAGACCACCGGAAACCCCTTGAAAAAATTTTCCTTCGTCTTCATGCCGGTGTCGGCATAGTAGATCGCGCTCGATACCACGATGATCGCCGCCGACAGGAACGACAGGCCCTCGCCCATGAAGCCACGCTGATAAAGCGCGAAGGCCGGTATCAGCACGTAGGTCACGTAGTCGATGATGTTGTCGAGGAGTTCGCCCGACCACGTCGGCAGGATTTCCTTGACCTCGAGTTTCCTGGCGATCGGCCCGTCGATACCGTCGACGAATAGCGCCAGTCCCAGCCACCAGAACATCGCTGTCCAGCGCTGCTCGCTCGCAGCCACCAGCGACAGGAATGCCAGGAACGACCCCGACGCGGTCAGCAGGTGGACCGAAAACGCGCGTGCCTGCGGCCACGTGACTTTCTTTTTCGGCCTTGGAATCCTGTCCGTGATTTTCCTGGCCGTTATTTTTTTACTCACGGGCCCCGCCAGTCCAGCTTGCAGATTTCGGCCGAGCGGCCGGCAAAATTCCAGTTGCGGCCGAAGGCCCGCATCTTGCTCTTGTCGGACCTGGCCACGATGATTTCCGGTGCGATCCAGTACTCCGAATTGCTGATCACCGTATCCTTGTCGCGGTCCTTGCCGGCAATCGGCGTCACCGCCCCATCGATGATTTTCGGTATCTGGAAGACCCGCGTCCTGTCGCGCGTCTCATAAGTGATCGGCGCTTGCTCGACGCCGAGGAACTTTCCGACCAAGATGGAGAGCAGTGAGGTGGTTCCGCCGGCCTTGCCGGTGAAAATTTTCGTCAATGCCTTGACCGCATAGACCGAGGCGCGCTTGTCGATGAACAGTCCGGCCGTCCAGTTGCCGCGGCTCATATAGCCGGGGATTTCCATGACCAGCCCAAGGTTGAGACCGGACAGGTCGACCTCGCCGAAATGGCCGGCATCGATGCGGAACCCTGCCCAGGTCTGACAATAGCCCTCGGTCGGCGGATGATTGCCGAGAGACAGCACGCAAGGGCAAAAAACCGTGCAATTGCAGGAGAGCACCAGCTCTCCTTTCATTGCCCAGCTTTGATCTGCCATCGAATTCTCTCCCCTTATGCCGAGACTACTAGCAGGGCGGTTGCCCAGACAAGCAGTATCGCACCGGCGACCCGGGTTGGCAGCCTGCCCGCCGTCTGTTTTTCGATCAAGGTGAACAGGCCGATCAGCGCCATCCAGAACACGTTCATCACACCGACAGCGAACATCACCAGCATCAGCGCCCAGCAGCAGCCGAGGCACCAGACGCCCTGCTCCATGCCGAGCCGGAAAATGCGGCCGGGCCTCGCGCTCCAGTTCGAAAACAGGATCGAGAACGGGTTTTTGCATTTTGTCAGGCAGGCTTCCTTCAAGCCGCTGAACTGGTAGAGGCCGGCAACCAAAAGCGCGGCTGCTCCGGTCGCTCCGACCACTGGATCGAGCATCTGCACAGATGAGGCGAAGGTGTGGACGGCGAGCGTCAGCGCCGCAAACACTACCGACGCAGCCAACCACACGCTGAGGTAACCGGCGACCAGGACCAGCGGATGGACGACCGGTTCGCCCTTGATCCGCGCAGTATCGGCGATCTCGCAATAGGTACGGATCATCGGCGCCGCCGAGGGCAGCATGGTGGCGATCGCCATCAGGAACCACATGACGATGAACGCTCCGGCCTGCGCGCCGACGCCTCCGTCGAGCGGCGCGGGTGCGAGACAAAGGGTGAAGAAGCGCTCGAGAAAATCCGGCAGCGGCAGCTCCGGCAGATATCTGAGCATCGTGTCGCCGGGTGCATCGATGCCGGGAACCCGGCTTTCGGCGCCACGTATCGCCATGGCGCCAAGAAGCAGCCATGCCAGGAGGACGCCTGCCCCCAAGACGATGTTCACCGTCAGTCGAGGATTGCGCGAGACGCTTGCCGTGGCACGGCCGACACGGTCGAGATGGCTGAAATCATGGTCTTGGCCGGTCATGGCAATCGAATGGGCCGAATCGCCGCGTTGATCAAGCCGCATGATCTGACCTATATGCCTATCAGGTCGGACCGACCGCCTCGCCTCGCAACCGGGAAGCCGAATTTGGACCATCGGGAGACAGCACGGATACTGGTTGCCGGCAGCGGCCCGGCAGGGCTGATTGCGGCGCTTGGCTTCGCAGATGCCGGCTTTCCGGTGACGCTCGTCGGACCTGAGGCAAATGGCCAAGACGGCAGAACGACGGCCTTGATGAACCCGGCCCTGAAGATGCTTGAGCGGTTGGGCGTCCTCGACGAGGTGAGATCCCAGGCCGCAGCGCTGAAGGTGATGCGCATCGTCGATGCAACCAGCCGGCTGATCCGCAGCCCGGTGGTCATTTTTCGCGCCAGCGAAATCGGCGAGGAGCAGTTCGGGCTGAATTTACCCAACAGCGCGCTCAACCCCGCGCTTGCCGGGGCTGTTGCCGCGCATTCCGGCATCGAATGGCGAAAATTGATGGTGGAGAGCTGGCGCCTCGACGCCGATCATGCCCATGCGGTCCTGTCTGACGGCAGTGAGATCGCGGCGTCGCTGGCGGTCGCTGCCGACGGGCGTCTGTCGCCGGCCCGCGAGGCTGCCGGCATCTCGACATCCGCCCGTTCCTACCCGCAGGCGGCATTGGTTCTCAATTTCGGCCACCGCAGCGATCACGCTTTCACCTCGACCGAATTCCACACCGAGACCGGTCCGTTCACCCAGGTTCCCCTGCCCGGCAACCGGTCCAGCCTTGTCTGGGTGGTAGAACCGGAAACAGCGAAGGAACTCGCCGCATTGGACGACGCGACGCTTTCGATGCGGGTCGAACTGCGGATGCAATCGATGCTGGGCCGGGTGTCTGTCGAGCCCGGCCGGCAGATCTACCCGCTTTCGGGCGTGACGCCGCGGTGCTTCGCGCGTAACCGGGTGGCGCTTGTCGGCGAAGCCGCCCATGTGTTCCCGCCGATTGGCGCGCAAGGTCTCAACCTTGGTATCAGGGACATCGACGATCTGATTGGAATTGCTTGCGAAAACAGGACCGATCCAGGCGCCATCAAGGCACTTGCAGCTTATGATTTCAGGCGTCGGCCCGACATTGTGGCACGCAGCAGCGCGGTCAACCTGCTCAACAAGTCGCTGCTCTCGGACATGCTGCCGGCACAGATGGCCCGAAGTGCCGGCCTCGGCGTGCTCGGCGGCTTCGCGCCGCTGCGCGCCTTTTTCATGCGCGAGGGCTTGCTGCCCGGCAGTGGTTTTGCGGCGCTCGCCGGCGGATTAAGGAAACAAATCCGGCGGTAGCACGCCCTCGGGCGGGGCTAGCCCGTAGATTGACGGGGCGTCAAGCGCTTCGGCATTGAATTGACGCGGCGTCTGCGCCAAATAGAGCCAGGCATCAGCCCTAAAGTCGGGCTCGATTTTTGTAGCGTAATGCGTAAATTCAAGGTCTTAGGGAGTCTGCGCATTCCAAGGCCGCACGGCATTCCCGGGACTTAGTGGTGAGTACGATGAAGACAGCCAAATTCTCGATCGGACAGGTGGTTCGCCACCGGCTGTTTCCGTTCCGCGGCATCATTTTCGATGTCGACCCTCAGTTCGCCAACACCGACGAATGGTACGAGGCGATCCCCGCGGATGTGCGGCCGCGCAAGGACCAGCCCTTCTACCATTTGCTCGCCGAGAATTCGGAAACGGAATACATCGCCTATGTGTCTGAGCAGAACCTGCTCGAGGATCAGTCTGGCGAACCGGTGCGGCATCCGCAGATCGGCGAGATGTTCGACAAGAGACCGGACGGGCGCTACGCGCCGAGACGCCAGTCAAGACATTGACATGACGAGATTGCGCGCCTGACCGGGATCAGAAATGGCCGGCCGGAACGAAAAAAGCGGGGCATGACCCCGCTTTTTTCTTGTTCGCTTGAGCGCGATCAGTTGGCGGTCTTCGCCTTGTCCTGCTCTTCCTTGAGCTTCTTGGCGAAGTCCTGGTTGTTCTTGGCAACAAAATCCTGAAGCTTCTTCTGCCGATCCTCGATATCCGACTGCTGCAGCGGCGGCCCGTCGAAGGCGCCGCTGAAGCCGGTCAGCGCGATCTTGATCGGGTTCGGCTGGTTCTGGAAATTGACCGAGGTCAGCGTCAGGTTCGAGCCCTTCTTGAAGGAGGCGACGAGCTGGTCGGTCAGCGGCACTTCCGCCACGCAGCGGTCGGGGAAGCAGATCACATAATCGAGCTTCTGCGCCTTCCCGGTATCGATCTGAAGGCCAATGCCGGGAGGAACCAGGCGACCGGTCGGAACCGTCACCTGAAACACCTTGCGGTTTACCTTGCCCTTCAACTCGATCAGGCTGACGCCGGTGACGAGCTGGCCGTTGCCGGCAGTGGTGATGTTTTGGACATTGCAGATGTCGACGTCTTCCTGCTTGGTGCAGGCTTTGAACCAGCCCTGCGGAATCTGCTGTTGCTGCTGCGCAAAAGCAGCAGGAAGTTGTGCGCCCAAAAAGCCGACCACGCCAGCGGCCAGGACCGACAGGCGGTACGCGTTGCTGTTCAGGCTCGTCATATCGTGAACTTCCTCTCAAATAATCCCAGGGCCGGCTTCTTCGCGCCGTGTGGTCCAGCTACCTGTTGCCAAAATGAGGCAACAGAATGACTCGGACGGCGTGTTACACCGCAAGTGGTGCCGAATCCAGCCCGATACTCGCAATTCTTGAACTCGCGATTGGCCGCCAGGTGGCCGGCTCATGTTAGGGTGCGCTCCGAATCATCAAGCCGACCCAGTAAGGAGACGGTCATGGGCCGCGTTCTTGTTTGGCTGATCGCCGCGATCTCGTCTATCACCCTTTCGCTTCAGCCAGCTCTGTCGGAGCCGAAACACGCGATCGCCATGCAAGGCGAGCCGGCGCTGCCGGCCGACTATACACATTTCAACTACGTCAATCCCGATGCGCCGAAGGGCGGCAGCATCACCTATTGCGTCGTCGGCAGCTTCGACAACCTCAACCCGTTCATCTTGAAAAGCCTGCGCACGACGGCGCGCGGAATGATGGATAAGATCTTCGGTAATCTCGTCTTCGAGCCGCTGATGCAGCGCAATGACGATGAAGCCTTCAGTCTTTACGGCCTGCTTGCCGACACTGCCGACATGGATCCAGAGCGCAAGAGCATCGAATTCCATCTTGATCCGAAGGCCAAGTGGTCGGATGGCCGACCGGTGACTGCGGACGACGTGCTATTCACTTACGACGTCTTTACCGAAAAAGGCCGGCCACCCTACAGCGCCCGTATGAGCATGGTCGCCAAACTCGAAAAAACCGGCGACCGCAGCGTGCGCTTTACATTCAACGACAAGGCCAACCGCGAGACTCCGTTGATTATCGCGCTGACGCCAATTCTGCCGAAGCACGCTTTCAACAAGGAGACTTTCGACAGGACCACGCTGAAACCTGTGATCGGCAGTGGCCCGTACACCGTGGCGCAGGTGGCGCCCGGCCAGCGTATCGTGTTCAAGCGCAACCCAGATTATTGGGGCAAGGACATCCCCACCAAGCGCGGTTTCGATAATTACGACCAGATCACCATCGAATATTTCCTCAACGCCAACGCCAAGCTGGAAGCTTTCAAGAAAGGCATTTGCGCCATCGATGACGACAGCGATCCGGTCAAGCGCGAGCGCGATCTCAACTTCCCGGCCTTCCACAAGGGCGACGTGATCGCCGAAACGTTCGACACCGGCATCCCGCCAGTGGTGACGGGGTTCCTGTTCAATACACGGCTGCCGAAGTTTTCCAGTCCGGTCGTTCGACGCGCGCTCGGCATGCTCTACGACTTCGAATGGGCCAACAAGAACTTGTTCGGCGGCAAGTACATGCGCACCATGAGCTATTGGCAGAATTCCGAGCTTTCCGCGCTCGGCCATCCGGCCGACGATAGGGAAAAGGCGCTTCTGGCACCCTACCCGGGCCGTGTGCCGGCCGATGTCATGGACGGCACCTGGCGGCCACCCGTCGCCGACGGCTCGGGTCAGGACCGCAAGGTGCTGAAGGCCGCCTTCGATATATTGAAAGGCGCGGGTTATACGTTGCAGGATGGAGCGATGCACGATCCAGAGGGGAAACCCTTCGGCTTCGAGATCCTGACCGCCTCGCAGAACGAGGAGCGCCTTGCCGCCATCTACCAGCGCACGCTGGCGAAGATCGGCATCGATGTCACCATCCGCAGCCTTGACGGCGACCAGATCCAGTCGCGCAAGCAACGTTTCGATTTCGAGGTGCTGATCGGCACCAGCGGCTTCGAGAACTCGCTGTCGCCCGGCATCGAGCAGGTCGGGCGCTGGGGATCCGCTGCCGCCAATGCCGAAGGGTCATTCAACCTCGCCGGCGTCGCCGATCCGGCAATAGATGCCGCACTTGCGGCGATGCTCGACGCCCGCAGCCGCGAAGATTATGTTGCCGCCGTCCGGGTTCTCGACAGGTTGCTGATCTCCGGCAACTACATGGTTCCGATGCAGCACAACACGCAGCAATGGCTTGCCTACTGGAGCTACCTGGAACATCCTGAAAAGACGCCCATATCAGGCTATCGACTGCCGACGTGGTGGCGCAAGGCGAACTGAACACAATCCGAACCGAAGGTCCGCGTCAGCGAAAACTAGACCCCCGGTTCTGCTTGCCGACCTCCGGATGAGGTCATGCCCAAAAGAAAAGCTTCCCCTCCTGACAGGAGATCATGATGAGCGAACTGAACTCCATCACCGTCGACGTCGTGTCCGACGTCGTCTGCCCGTGGTGCTTCATCGGCCAGAAGCGGCTCGACAAGGCGATTGCCGCGGCAAGCGATATCGACGTGCATATACGCTGGCGGCCGTTCCAGCTCGACCCGACCATCCCCCCCGAAGGCAAGGATCGCCGCGAATACATGGTGGCCAAGTTCGGCAGCGACGAACGCATCCGCGAGATCCACGCCCGCATCGAGCCACTGGGCGAAGCCGAGGGGATCAACTTCGCCTTCGCCGCCATCAAGGTCGCGCCCAACACGCTGGACGCGCACCGTGTCATCCGCTGGGCTGGTGCCGCCGGCGAGGTCATGCAGAACCGGCTGGTGCGACGTCTGTTCCAGTTGAATTTCGAGGAAGGCGCCAATCTCGGCGACCATCTCGTGCTGATCAACGCCGCCCGCGAGGCCGGCATGGATGCATCCGTGGTCGAGACGCTTTTGCCGACGGACGCCGATGTCGAGGCGGTGCGCACCGAAATCGCCACCGCTTCGCACATGGGCATTACGGGCGTGCCGTGCTTCCTGCTTGAAGGCAAGTATGCGGTGATGGGCGCGCAAGACATCGATACGCTCACCGACGCCATTCGCCAGGTTGCGGCGGCCAAGGCGCGAGGTGAGATGGAGAAGGCGAACTGAATACACCGTCACCTTAAAAATCGGTGGCCGTTGCTGCTGGTGCGGGTCAATCCCGTGGCTGGCTGACTTGCAGGAAACGGGCCCTAGCTCCGGCTGTTTCCGTGGGCGAGCTTGGCGACATCGCTGCAGCAGCGCTTCAGCCAGCGCCATTTCCGGTCACTTTTTCGGCCGCCGCCAGGTCGACATGCCAACAAAGACGTGTCGAAAACGGCACGTTTTTGCGCGCCTCTGTCTTCCGCAGCATAAAATCGGCTGATCGACTTTTCACAAAACTGTGTGAAGGGCTTCCCTAAGGGAAGGTGCCCACGTTCGCATATGTCGGCCGACAAGCCATTAAAATTATAGGGACAATATGCCTTCGGGAACGAGACCGCATGACATGGCGGTCCTGAATTCTGTTGCTTGATGGCAACGCCGAGTGGGTCAATCCACCGGTAGGCCGAGAAAAGATAATGGAAAATGATCAATTGGTGTTACTGTCTGTAACAAAACTAAAAGAGGTTTGGGCGGATAGTGATTCGGGTCGGTAGACCAGAGCGACATTCAATATCGGAAAAATGGCTCCGCGGTGCCGCAAGGCCGCCGCTCCTGACACCGGTTTCCTCGATGCGCAGCTTCTGGGGACTGATGCGGGCCTACTGGTTCTCGGACCGCTGGGTGGAGGCCTGGACGCTGACGCTGGTCATCGCGCTGTTCACCGCGCTCTCCAGCAAAGCCGGCGTCTGGTTCGCCGAAGCATCCGGGGAACTGGTCAACTCGATCGCCTTTTATCACGATGCCGCGAACACCACGCCGCTCGCATCGCTGCTTACCAACGCCGGCATGCTCATCCTTCTGGTCGTGCTCAAGGACGCGGGCTTTACCGGCATCCGCACCTTTGTCTCGGCGACGCTGCATCGCAAATGGCGCGGCTGGCTGGACAGCCGTTTCAACGAAGCGCTTCTCGACACCAACCATACGCATTTCCACGCCCAGCATGGGTCCTCCGGCGCCGCCGCTCCAGACAACATCGACCAGCGCGTCCAGGAATCGATCAAGGACATGACCGGCGGAGCCATCGGCCTCGCCATTGGGGTCATGGCTGTCGCCACATCGCTTTATTTCGTCGGCCAGAAACTGCTTGAAACTTCGGTAGAGGTAAAAGGGCTTGAGTTCCTCGGCAGCTATGGCAGCGCGGTCCTGGCTTTCCTGGCGGTCGCCATATACGTGCCACTGAACACCTGGATCGCGGTGAAGGTCGGCAGACTGCTGGAACGGCTCAATATCAGGATGCAGCAGTCCGAAGGCAGTTATCGCGGCGAGCTGACCACGTTCCTGCGCCGCAGTTTCCACGTCGCCGCGTCACAGGGCGAAAATGTGCAAAAGACGATGCACGACCGGCTTTATGTCGACATCGACCACACCTGGGCGCGGCTGAACATCGTCAACACCGGCTACCGTTCGTTCGAGCTGATCTACAATTTCATCGGCGCCCGCATTGTCGCCTATGGGCCGGGCCTCGTGCCTTACATCCACAACCGTTTCGACCTCAAGGGCTACATAACCGGCTCAGAGATGGTCAACTCGCTGATCAGTCAATGCTCGTGGTTCATCCATGTCATGCCTTCCATCGCGGCGCTGCGGGCTAACAGCCAACGCGTGACTGAACTCGCCAACGCGATCGAAAATGTCCAGCATCCGCAGGAATTCTACAGTCTCACCGGCTGCTCCGATTTCCGCTACGACCGCCAAAACCCGGTTTTCGGCTTGACCATCCAGAAGCTGGAGCTGACCCATCAGGGCGAGGACGCCTCGCCCTTCCTGAGCGCCGCGAATTTGCGCTTCCGACGCGGCGAGTGGACGTTCCTGAAGGGTGAATCAGGCTGCGGCAAGACATCGCTGATCAAGGCGATCAACGGCTTGTGGCCCTATGGCCGCGGTACCATCGTATTCCCGGACGGGGTCGAAAGTTTCTATGCCGCCCAGGAGGTCAAGCTGCAGCAGGTCTCGCTGAAGCAACTGGTCTGCCTGCCCGGCTCAGAGCACGATCACACCGACGCGCAGGTTGCGTCGGCTCTGCACAGAGCGGGCCTTGGCGATTTCATCGAACACATGGCTGATGAAAGCCGCGAGGGAATGAACTGGGACCAGGTGCTTTCGGGTGGCCAGAAACAGAAGCTGGTTGTCGCTCGTATCGTCCTGCAGCAGCCGGGCCTGCTGTTCCTCGACGAAGCGACCGGCGCGCTCGATCCCGAAGGGAAGATCGCTTTCCATCAGGCGATCAAGGACAATTGTCCAGACGTCACGGTGATCTCAATCATGCACGAGGCCGTGCCGCCAAGGTCGCTTTCGGGCGCCGAATTCTACCACAGCATCGTTACCATCGCGGACGGTGTCGCGACCAAGAAGCCGTTGGCGCCGAGCCTGCCGGTCGAGCTCACCACCATCCTCGCGCACCCAAGGCCGGTCGAGGAAAAATGGCTGCGCTTCCCTCGCCGCATGAGGCAGAAATAGTGGCGACATGACGATTGCTGCCCATTGTCGGGTCCTGCCTCGCCGCAGCGCATCCGACAGCGATCACAGTCTTGCGATCTGACCCATCCGCAGCCGTTTTCAGCCGCCATTGCGATTGACTCGGCCGGGCGCCCTCCTATGTTGCGCCGGCTTGCAGCGCAAATGACGCTGTAGCACTTTTGATTTTGGGCATGATCCTCTTCCGAAAGCCGAATTCGATTTTCGGGGTCATGCCTTGACCCGCGAGCAGAAAGGTCACCGCGCCATGCCTGGCGACAGTCACAGTCGAACGCAACCGCCGTCCGCCTGAACGTGACCTGACCGGTTCACGTCCTGCCGGGCGGCAAGGAGTGAGCCATGAACGAATCTTCCCTCGTAGCGCGCGGCGATGCCACCGCGATCGCCCGTATCCTCGCAAACGATCATGTCGCCGACATTGTCGAGGCACTGAACCGGGAGCCTCGCGAAACAGCGACGGAACTGCTCTGTGAAGTGCCTTTCGAGCGGCTGGTCGAGATATTCGACCAGCCCGAGCTTGATGGCGCGTCCGAGCTCGTCGAGGCGCTGCCTCGTGTCAAGGCGGGTAGACTCCTCGCCGCCATGTCGGTCGACCGCGCCGCCGACATATCGCGCGATCTGGCGAAGCCGGCACGTAGCGAGCTGCTCGACGGCCTCGCGCCGCCGTTGCGCGCGACGCTGCTAACGATTCTTGGCTATCCCGAAGGCAGCGCCGCCTCCATCATGACGACGGAATATGTCAGCGTGCCCTCGGACTGGACCGTGGGCCGTACGCTGGACCATATCCGCAAAGTGGAGCGGACCCGCGAGACCGTCTACGCGATCTATGTCGTCGACCCGCGGACGCACGTCCTCGTGCGCTCGACCGGCCTGCGCCGGCTGATCACCGGCGAGCCGGACGATCCGATCATGGCGATCGCTCCAGATCGCTTGCCGGTGACCGTTTCGCCGCTGACCGACCGCGAAAAGGTTGCGCACCTCATTTCCAAGTATGACCTGCTCGCTGTCCCGGTCGTCGAGAACGGGAAGATACTCGGCATCGTCACCGTCGACGACATCATCGACACGATGATCGAAGAGACGACGCAGGACGTCCATCGTTTCGGCGGCATGGAGGCTCTGGAAGAGCCCTACATGAAGATGAGTTTTCTCGCCATGATCCAGAAACGCGCCGGCTGGTTGTGCGCGCTGTTCATCAGCGAGATGCTGACGGCCAATGCGATGCAGAGCTATGAAGGCGAGTTGGAGAAGGCTGTTGTGCTGACCCTGTTCATTCCGCTGATCATGAGCTCCGGCGGCAATTCCGGCTCGCAGGCGACCTCTCTGGTCATCAGAGCGCTGGCGTTACGCGAGATCGGCCTTGACGACTGGTGGCGGGTGGCCCTGCGCGAACTGCCGGCCGGACTGGTGCTTGGATCGATCCTCGGCGTCGTCGGCGTCTGCCGCATCACGTTGTGGCAGTATCTAGGCCTCTATGATTACGGCCCGCACTGGCAACTGATCGCCGCAACCGTCGGTGCTGCACTGGTCGGGATCGTCACCTTCGGCTCGCTGTCGGGATCGATGCTGCCGTTCGCCCTGAAGCGGATCGGCTTCGATCCGGCCAGCGCGTCGGCCCCGTTCGTCGCCACGCTTGTCGATGTCACCGGATTGGTGATCTATTTTTCGGTGGCGCTGATGATCCTGCGCGGCACGCTGCTGTAACAACCCTCGCGCTTCCGTCGCGGCAATCTCGCTGCCGCGATGGGTTCTTGTCGCGTCAGACGCGCTCGCCGTCCTTCACCCGGTAGGTCGGCTTGTACATGGTGACGAGTTCTTCCGCCGCGGTCGGATGCACGGCCATTGTGCGATCGAAGTCATCCTTGGTCAGCCCCGCCTTCAGCGGAATGCCGAGAAGCTGCGCCATTTCGCCGGCATCCGGTCCGAGGATATGGGCGCCGAGCACCTTTTTCGAGGCGCCGTCGACTACCAGCTTCATCAGCATCTTTTCGTCGCGACCGGACAGTGTATGCCGCATCGGGCGGAAGGTGGCGCGGTAGACCTCGATGTCGGAAAAACGCTTTATGGCCTCGTCTTCCGACAGGCCGACCGTACCGATCTCGGGCTGCGAAAAGACAGCGGTGGCGATCATATCGTGGTCGGGCGCGGTCGGGTTGCCCTTGAAGACGGTCTCGACGAAACACATCGCCTCGTGGATCGCCACTGGCGTCAACTGCACGCGGTTGGTGACGTCGCCGATCGCCCAGATGTTGTCGATATTAGTGCGGGAGTATTTGTCGACATGGATCGCGCCGGTCTTCGACAATTCAATGCCGACACCTTCCAGACCCATGTTCTCGGTGTTGGGCAGACGCCCGATGGCGAGCATGACCTGATCGATCGTCAGCACCTCGCCCCCAGTGACGACGGCGTCTAGCCGTCCGTCCGGGCGCTTCCTCACCCATTCGGATACAGCATGGCAAAGGATCCTTATCCCCTTCTTTTCCATCGTCTCGTGCAGCATGCGCCGCAGATCCATGTCGAAGCGGGAGAGGATCTCCTTGCCGCGATAGACAAGCGTGGTGTCGACGCCGAGGCCGTGAAAGATGTTGGCGAATTCGACGGCAATATAGCCGCCGCCTTCGATCATGATTGCCTTCGGCAATTCCTTCAGGTCGAAGGCCTCGTTGGAAAAGATGCAGTGCTCATGGCCGGGCAGAGCGGGGTGCGGTGCCGGGCGGCCGCCGGTGGCGATAAGAATCTGGTCGGCGGTGACGGTGCGGTCCTCGCCGAGAAGATGCACCACATGGGGATCGACCAGCATGGCGCGCGACTGAAACGTCTCGCCGCCGGCGCCTTGCACATTCTTCCTGTAGATAGCCTCCAGCCGGCTGATCTCGCGATCCTTGTTGGCAACCAGTGTTTGCCAGTCGAAGGTCGCCTGCGGCACGGTCCAGCCATAACCGGCGGCGTCGGCAAAGTGTTCGGGAAACTGGGAGGCATAGACATAGAGCTTCTTCGGCACGCAGCCGCGAATGACGCAGGTGCCGCCATAGCGGTATTCCTCGGCAATGCCGACGCGCTTGCCGAGTGCTGCCGCAACGCGCGCCGCCCTCACCCCGCCGGAGCCGCCGCCGATAACGAAAAGATCGTAGTCGTAACCGGCCATGGTGCGGCTCCTTGCCCTTCAAAATGTCTGAGACAGGTAGGCTGCAAACCATCAAAAGAAAAGCCCGGACCGCCACGCCACGCATGCTGTCGGATGTGCGCAACGGCGGCCGGGCTTCCGGTCCAGCAGCGATAACGCCGCCGGAAAATGTGCTCAGTTCTTCGGTGCTTCCGGCTGCGTGCCGTCAGCAGGAGCCGCGGCATTTGCCGGTGCTGCGGCCTTTGCCGCCGCGGCCAGCGTTTCGCCGACCTGCTGGGCGAGATCGCGAGCGACACCGTTCTGCCAGATATCGGCGGCCTTGAGCAGTTCACGCGTCACGGCCGGGCCGCTGTCGAGCAGCTTCTTGCCGGAATCGGAATTGTAGAAAGCGGCGATTTCGGTAAGCTCTTTTTCGGAAAATACCTTGGCATAGGCCATGGCTGCTTCTTTCTCGAGATCGGCGCGGCGCGAGGCCAGCGCCATCGCCTTTTCGCTGATGGTCCTGCCGATCAGCTCCTGCATGTCCGGATTCTTTTGGGTAAGCTGCTGCTGAAGCGCGGCGGCGGCCTGCGGCAGGATGTTGTCGAACGGGTCCGTGGCGTGGATAGCCGCGACCGCGGCGCGCGCCGCCTTCAGATGCCCGTCGGTGACGTCCTGCGAAAACGCCGGCGATGAAAACGCAAAGACGGCTGAGGCTGCCAGAACGGCAGAAAAACGGCGAACCCGGTTATGCAACATCATGATCGATAGAACTCCCTGGTTTTCGGGCGGCATAGACGGTTTGGGTGCCGTCGCCCGCGATGATAGCCGTTGATGCCAGCCCGATGAAAAGACCATGCTCGACCACGCCCGGAATGGCATGGAGAGCATTCGAAAGCGCTCTTGTATCCGGAATGCGGCCAAAAGATGCATCGAGGATAAAATGGCCGCCGTCTGTAACAAAAGGCTCGCGCTCCGTCATCCTCAATGTGACGGGACCGGAAAGGCCGAGCCTTCCGGCCGCCGCGGCGACCGCGATTTCCGTGGCACGCAGGCCGAATGGGTTGACCTCGATGGGGAGCGGAAAACGGCCGAGCGTCTCGACCATCTTCGAACAGTCGGCAATGACGATCATGCGGGCGGAAGCCGCCGCCACGATCTTTTCGCGCAGCAGCGCACCGCCGCCGCCCTTGATCAATGTCAGCGCCGGATCGATCTCGTCGGCGCCGTCGACGGTAAGGTCGAGTTCAGGTGTTTCCTCCAGCGTCGACAGCGGCACGCCAAGCTCGCGGCAAAGGATGGCGGTGCGCTCCGAGGTCGGCACGCCGACAATAGTGAGGCCGGTAGCGACCTTTTCGGCGAGCAGCCGCACGAACTCTTCCGCCGTCGAGCCGGTGCCGATGCCCAGCCGCATGCCGTCGCTCACATGGGCAAGTGCTGCCCGTGCGGCTTCGACCTTCAGTTGCCTCGCATCCATGCTGCGTGTCGCGCCCCAAAAAATTTGTTTCGGCGCTCCTAGCATTTTTGCAAGTCCGGTCAAAGACCTTGGCTGTGGATTGACTGAGCCGGCTTGCCTGAATGGATCGCAGCGGCTATCGCCTGCCAACGAAGCAATCGCCACAGGACAGGCCATGACCCGACCGATCATCGTGTTCGACCTCGACGGGACGCTGATCGACACAGCGCCGGACCTGCTCGACAGCCTCAACCACAGCCTTGCCGCCAGCGAACTCGCAGCCGTCGATGAGGTCGGCTTCAGGCGCTTCGTCGGCCATGGCGGACGGGTGATGATCGAGCGCGCCCATGCCGCGCAGCAGAGATCGCTGGAAAGCCAGGAGCATGATCGGCTGCTGAAACTGTTTCTCGATCATTACACCGATAACATCCCGGGCAAATCACGCCCCTACCCCGGCGTCGTCGAGACGATCGCCCGATTCGAGGCAGCCGGTTATCTCTTGGCCGTCTGCACGAACAAATACGAAGCCAACTCGGTGGCACTGATCGAGGCGCTCGGCCTGGCGAAGCATTTCGCAGCGATTTGCGGTCAGGACACGTTTGCGTTCCGCAAGCCCGACCCGCGCCATCTGACCGAAACCATCGCCCTGGCCGGCGGCAATCCACATCTTGCGCTGATGGTGGGTGATTCGCAGACCGACATCGATACGGCGAAAGCCGCCGGCATTCCCGTGGTGGCGGTCGATTTCGGCTATACCGACCGCCATGTGCGCGAATTCGAACCGTCGGCAGTGATCTCGCATTTCGATGCGCTGACGCTTGGCCTGGCAGAACGCCTAATTGCCGCTGCGGGGCGCTGAGCACGACGGCGACCGGGCGTGTCCCGGCGGGTTGCATTCGGTCTTCGTCGGAACGCCAGCACATCGCCTTGACTTCCCAGGCCTGCCTCCCTTATATCGCGGCGCGCTTGGCCTTCGGGCAACGAGCGGGCGATTAGCTCAGCGGGAGAGCACACCCTTCACACGGGTGGGGTCGCAGGTTCAATCCCTGCATCGCCCACCAATACCCGCTCCCAGTGCGAAGCTATCATCCGCTTCGCGGTCGCCTACGCTTCGAACTTCTGCCTCGTCGCCGGGTTTGCCACGACCCGGTTCATGCGATCCGCCGGGCAGTTGGGGACACATCACTAAGCGCTATCCACCTTGGAATCACTCAACCTGCATATTGAACGCGGCCGGGAGAAAGTTGACGGACGACGAAATCGTCCTAGGTGAGCTGCTATCTCAATAGTTGTACCCCGGGAACTGACGAGGGGAAATCGCCGTCAACCTCCTGCTCCGACTAGGTGAAACTGCGCAATTGCAAATGCGTCCGGCTTCCGCGAACATTGCTGGACCCCATCAAGGGCCCGTAGCGGCCGACCCGAAACCAAGACGCTGGCTTCCGGCCCGGTGTCCTGGCGGGCCTCGGGGGTGACCTTGAATTCAGTCAGCGTCCGTCAAAAGGGAGGAATAGCCAATGAACCTGACAAAACACCTCGCCGGTGTGATGATCGCGTCGACTTGTCTGTGTGTGCCCGCGCTGGCGCAGACGAAGTTGACCTTGTGGTATCACGGCGCCGGCAACGAGGTGGAGTCGCGAACCCTCAACCAGATCATCTCAGACTTCAACACCAGCCAGTCCGACTGGACGGTGAGTATCGAGAGCTTCCCAGAGAAGAGCTATAACGATTCCGTCGCGGCGGCGGCGCTGGCGGGCAACCTGCCCGACATCCTGGATGTGGATGGGCCCATCATGCCCAATTGGGCCTGGGCCGGCTATCTGCAGCCGCTGCCGATCGACGAGAGCGAATTCGCCGACTTCCTGCCCGGCACCAAAGGTGTGTGGAACGGTAAGCTTTATTCGGTCGGTCTGTGGGACGCGGCGGTGGCGCTTTTTGCACGCCAATCGACACTGGACGAGTTGGGCCTGCGTACCCCGACCGTCGACAAGCCCTGGTCGAGTGAGGAATTCATGGCCGCGCTCGATGCCGCCAAGGCCTCCGGCAAGTATGAATTTGCCCTCGATCTCGGCATGAACGACCAAGCCGAGTGGTATTCCTATGCCTTCTCGCCGTTCCTGCAGAGCTTCGGCGGGGACATCGTCGACCGTTCGACCTACCGGACCGCGGAAGGCGCGCTGAACGGCGAGGCTGCACAGGCCTTTGGCAAGTGGTGGCAATCGCTGTTCACCGGAGGCTATGCGCCTGGCACCAGTGAGGACCCCGCCGATCAGCAGACCGGCTTCATCGACGGCAAGTTCGCCTTCCAGTGGAACGGCAATTGGCGCGCGGTGGCGACGATGAAAGCCGTGGATGACGTTGTCTTCCTTCCAGCCCCCGACTTCGGCGCGGGCAACAAGATCGGCGCGGGCTCATGGCAGTTCGGCATCTCGGCCAAGTCCAAGCATCCGGAAGGTGCTGCCGCGTTCATCAAGTTCGCCGCGCAGGACAAATATCTGGCCGCCTTCTCCGACGGCATCGGCCTGATCCCGCCCACGCCCTCGGCGGCACAGATGACAAAGAACTACAAGGACGGCGGCCCGCTCGCGATGTTCTTCGACCTCTCTAAAGCACAAGCTCTGGTGCGCCCGGTGACCCCGGGCTACGTGGTCCAGGCCAAGGTCTTCACCAAGGCACTGGCCGACATTGCCAATGGTGCCGATGTGGCCGACACGCTTGATGCGGCGGTCGACGAGATCGACGCCGACATCGAAAGCAACGGCGGCTACGGCCATCGGTAGTTCTGTCGCGCCGGGGTCCTCGCCGGCCGCGGACTCCACGCTTTCTGGGTTCCTGGGCGGATATCGCAAATGGCGTCGAAACTAACCCTGTCGAACCGGACGGGCTGGACATTCGCCCTGCCGGGCTTCGCACTCATCTTCACATTCATCGTCCTGCCGTTTTTCTTCGCGATCGGTCTCTCATTGACAAATCAGCGACTGCTGTCACCGAACCCCACCCAGTTCGTCGGGTTGGAAAACTATCGTCAGCTCCTGGGCTTTGCGGTGGTGACCCTCGAGCCAGAGCGCGACGAGGCTGGCGAAGTGGTCCGAGACGAGGCCGGCGAAATCCAGTACCCCCGCCTGCGTGCGATCACCCGTAGCGACGACTATCCCCAATATCGCGGCATGCGTGAGTGGTTTCGCTGGCAGTCCGGCGAGAACGTCATGGTCGTCATCGCCAGAGACGTTGTGTTCATGAAGGCGCTGGTAAACACCTTCCTGTTCGTTCTGGTCGTGGCGCCGGTGCAGGGCGGCCTCGCGCTTATGCTTGCTTTGCTCATCAACCAGAAGCTCAGGGGCATCAGCATATTCAGGACCATTTACTTCATGCCGGTGGTGGTCTCCATCGTCGTGGTCTCGCTTCTCTGGCGGTTCATCTATGACGGCCAGAACGGGCTGTTGAACAGCATTCTCCAGGGCCTCAGCTTCGGTCTTTTCCAGCCCGTCGACTGGCTGGGCGATCCCTCGACTGCGCTGCCCGCGATCATGGCCATGTCGATCTGGCAGGCCGTCGGCTTCCATATGGTCATCTGGCTGGCCGGGTTGCAGACGATCAGCCCCACGCTCTACGAGGCCGCCGCCATCGAAGGGGCTTCGAAATGGCAGACCTTCCGCTATGTCACCTGGCCGGGCCTGCGCAACACCGCCGTGCTCGTCCTTGTCGTGATCACCATGCAGGGCTTCGCGCTCTTCGCCCAGATCGACGTGATGACCAACGGCGGCCCGCGAGACAGCACCCAAACTCTAGTCTTCCAGGCGGTCGAGCGCGGTTATGGCAAGCAGGACATCTCGGGCGGCTCGACCATCTCGGTCATCCTGTTCGCGATCGTGCTCGCGATCTCACTCATCCAGCGCTGGCTGACTCGGGAGCGTTAAGATGGCTTTTGATCCCGACAATTACGGCCTGAGGCTCTTCGTCCGCTATCTGGTGCTGTGCCTGATCGCGCTGATCTTTATCTTTCCGCTCGTGTTCATGATCAACTCGAGCTTCAAGCCCGACAATCAGCTCCTCGCGGACACCTCCAGCCTGCGTGCCTTCCTGCCCGTCGGGGACATCAGCCTCGACAACTATTTCGGAGCGTTCCGGCGGGCGCCGGTCGCCCTGTTCGTCCTGAACTCGGTTCTGGTCACCGGGGCGACCGTCCTTCTCTCGTTGCTGATCTGTTCGCTGGCCGCATTCTCCTTCGCTTTCCTGCGGTGGAAGGGGCGCGACGTGGTGCTCTCGATCGTCATCGCCACGCTGATCATCCCTTTCGAAACCATCGCTATCCCGCTCCTGCTCCTGGTCTCGAAACTGCCCTGGATCGGGCTCGAGGGGCTGCAATGGGGCTGGCTGAACACCTACCGGGTGCAGATCATCCCCTGGATCGCCGACGGGCTGACGATCTTCCTGTTCGTGCAATATTTCAAAGGGCTGCCGGGCGAGCTGATTGAGGCGGGCCGGGTGGAGGGCGCGAGCTGGTGGCAGGTCTACTATCGCATTGTCATGCCGCTTTCAGGACCGGTTCTGGCGACTGCCGCCATCCTGAAGTTCCTCGTCATGTACAACCAATATCTCTGGCCGCTCATCGTGGTGCAGCAGGAAAACTATCGCCCGATCATGGTCGGTCTCGGCTACTTCTTTCAACTCAACGTCGCCTGGGGCGAGGTCATGGCCTATCTCACCCTTATCACCGTCCCGGTGCTGATTTTCTATCTCTTCCTGCAGCGCGCCTTCATCGCATCGATCGCCTCTACCGGCGTGAAGGGCTGAATACATGGTTGTCGCGCTTAAAGACAGCGGGTCTGGGACAGCGTGCCCATGACGGCAAGCGCTGACACGGCTATTTCCTCAAGGACGAAAAAACGACCGGTGACCCCGAATTGCGACACATGAACCAGGAAACGGGAGCCATCGCTCATGGCTGAGGTCTCGCTCAAGGGCATCAAGAAATCCTATGGCCGCGTCGACGTCATCAAAGGCGTCGATATCCACATCAACGATGGCGAGTTCGTCGTCTTTGTCGGACCGTCCGGCTGTGGGAAGTCCACCTTGCTGCGCATGATCGCCGGGCTCGAGGAGATGACCGAAGGCATCCTCGAGATCGGAGGCCGGGTGGTCAACGAGCTCCAACCCAAGGAACGCGGTGTTGCGATGGTATTCCAGAGCTATGCCATCTTTCCGCACATGACCGTGCGCGAGAATATTGCGTTCGGTCTTACGATCGCGGGCGCTTCCAAGCAGGAAAAGGAACAGAAGGTCGCCGAGGCCGCACGCATCCTGCAAATGGAACATTTGCTCGACCGCCGCCCAAGTCAGCTTTCGGGCGGCCAGCGCCAGCGAGTCGCTATCGGGCGCGCGATCACGCGCAAACCGGCCGTATTCCTGTTTGACGAGCCGCTCTCCAACCTCGACGCCGCGCTGCGCATGGACATGCGCATGGAAATCGGCCGGCTGCGCAGGCAACTCGGCACAACGATGATCTATGTCACCCACGACCAGGTCGAGGCGATGACGCTGGCCGACAGGATCGTCGTCCTGAAGGACGGTCAAGTCATGCAGATCGGAGCGCCGATGGAGCTTTATCACGAGCCGGCCAACAGGTTTGTCGCCGGTTTTCTGGGAGCCCCGTCGATGAATTTCCTGACAGTCGACGTCCTCGACCTCGATGGCGAAGCGGCAACAGTGGGCAACCGAGCCCTGGAGCCGATCAGGGTGGCGACCAGAAGACGCCCCTTCCGGAAAGACGGTAAGGCCATCCTGGGCATCCGTCCGCAGCACCTCCGGGCGGTGCAATCTGGAAAAGGCATGCTGCATGGCGTCGTGGCACATGCCGAGCGGTTGGGCAGCGAGACGGTTGTGGACCTGACGCTTCGCGACGATCGCGAGCTCATTGCGGCCTTCAATGAAGACAAGATCTTTCAACCGGGTGACGCTCTGGAACTCGCGTTCGACACGGCCTTGGCCCATCTCTTCCCCGAGGAGGGATGAGCGCTGCAGACGCCGTAACGTGAGCAACAACAACGCGATGCATCGGCGCGATTCGCGAGTGTGCATCCAGAACCCCGGAACAAACTTGCATGGCCGCGAGTTTCTACTCGTCGAAGTGTGAGGGAAAGCCATGTCCAGATTTGTTTTGGCGGCCGCCGTGCTGCTTGTCGGCGGATCGGCATTTGCCGCGGACGAAAGCCCGCTGCCGCCCCAGAATGCCAGGAAACTGTCGGAAATAATCGCCAAGGTCGAGCAGCGCGACGACTTTCGTTACGTCGACGAGGTCGCCTGGGACAGCGGCGCCTACACCGTTACTTATTACACGACCGACAAGGCGAAAGTCGAAATCACCTATGATCCCGTGACCGCCGAGCCGAAATAGATCGCCGCACTTTCCTCCATGCAAATACGTGCGCAGCTTGGTGGCATCCCTCGGAGACTGGCAGCGCCGTCGCGTCACCAAGAGCGGGGGCGAGTTCCTGCACGCTTTTCGGTGTCCCCTTGCGCCGATGCGCCTTTGATGGCTGACTGCAGCGTTATCATTGAGCCGCACGGGGGTGGGCATGGCGACGGTAAAGCATGTGGCGAAACGCGTCCTGATGATGCTCGCCGGCTATTTCGTTGCGGTGCTGGTCGGGCTGATCGCTGTGGCCACGATCTATGGTGCATTGAGTTCGCTGCCCAATGCGCCGGGGTACTTCGATTTCATGGGGGTCAGCCCGATCGCGGCGCTGGTCGTGCCGCCGCTCGGCATGTTCATCTATTTCCTGACGATCGTGCTGACGGGCCTGCAGACGCTGATCTTCGCGCTGATCGCCGAATTGTTTTCGCTGCGCAATTTCCTGTTGCATATGGTCTTCGGCGCCGCGGCAGCGGCTGCCGGCTTCGCCTTGATCTGGCCCAGCGCGCCGGAGGATATCAGCCCCGAGCGCTGGGCCGATATCGGCATCATCGCCGCCGCCGGTCTTGTCGCCGGTCTGGTCTACTGGCTGATCGCCGGGCGCGAAGCCGGCTTCCGACGCCCGCTCTCCCAACGTTAGGACGGATCGACCAAGGCTTAGTCTCAGCTTGCCGGCGAGCGCACCGCTTCCGTGCTGTCCAGCGCCTGCTGCAGCCGCGTGTCGCGGTCGTAGACGTCATGGAAGTATTCGACATTGCCGGACATATCAGGCCAGGCGGTGAAATAGGCGACATAGACCGGGATCGTGCGCGCCACCTTTTCGGTCGAATGTCCGTGCTTCAGCTTCTCCGCGATATAGTCGACCGAGGTGCCAAGCACGGCAGCCGCCATGCCACGCGGATCCTGCAGACGAACGCAGCCATGGCTGAGTGCGCGCATGTCACGCTGGAAAAACGACTTTTGCGGCGTGTCGTGCATGTAGATTGCGTGCTTGTTGGGGAACAGGATCTTCAGCTCGCCCAGCGCGTTGGCCTCGCTCGGCAGCTGGCGCACGCCATAAGGTATCTTCGCGCCATAAGCGCCCCAGTTGACCGAGGAGGAGGGAATGCGCTTGCCGCGCGCATTGACCACTTCGTAGCCGGCGCGGTCGAGATAGCCGGGATCCCGGCGTAACCGGGGCAGCATCTCGTTGACGAGGATCGACTGCGGCACGCCCCAATAAGGATGGAAGTCGACCTGCTCGACCTGATCGTAGAAGAAGGATGTCTGATTGGTGGTCTTGCCGATGACGGCGCGGGTCTTCAGCTTCTCCTCGCCATTTTCGATGTAGCTCGCCGTGAAGGCCGGCTGGTTGATGAAGACGCGCGGACTGCCGAGATCGGATGGCAACCATCGCAACTCTTCCAGCGCGACCTTTACCTTCTGGATCTTGTCGACCTTGGACGTTCCAGCCAGCGCCGCCACGGTGCGCGGCCCGATGACGCCGTCGCCCTTCATGCCGGCCTTCTTCTGCACCGCCTTGATAACCGGCACCAGTTCCGGGTCATAGACCTCGCTGGTGGCGAGCCGGGCCAATATCTCGCCATAGGCGCCGCCCATCTCGTCGTCGAGGTTGCGCGCGATCTTCGCCAGAAGCTTCGGCAGTTCGGGGCTGGTCTCGCCTGGCTTCAGCAACAGCTTGGGATCGACGACGATCTCGTCTTCGGCGCTGGCCTGAAGCGATTCCAGTTCGACGCGCAGCGCCTGATATTCCACGTTCTGCGGATGCCGTGATTCGAGATAGGTGCGCGCTTGCTGGGTGCGTGCTAGCGTTTTCAGCACGCCTTCCATGTCGAGCGGCTTGGCCGGAAAATCATAATATCCGGTCATGCGATTGGGGTCGACGCGACCGCTTTGCGCGTCATGAACGTAGCGCAGGACTCGCGCCGACAGTGCCATCTCGAAGCGGACGAGCTCCTTCAGCCGCGCATCGGCATCGCTGGTCGATACGCTGGCCGCGGGCACTTCTACCGTGTAGTCGGCAGGTGTGAGGCCATAGCTCGCCGCCTCGCCAAGCACCCGCACCGCGTCCTGCGCGCGGCTGTTAGCGCTGGCTCCCGTTACCCAGATAAAATCAGGATTGGCCGAGTAATAGGCAACAAGCGCCTTGGCGATGTCTTTTTCAGCATAGAGTTCGTAGTCACCAAGGCCGGCGATCGCTTCGCGGAAGGCGGCGCCAGTAACTGAAGATGGAGTGGCGGAAGACGGCTGGAAGGCGGCATCCTGTGGCATTGCCGGCCCCGGCGTTACCGCCAGCGTCGAGAAGTCGACGCGCACCAGTGGATCGCTTTTGTAGGTGTAATAGGACGGGCTGCTGATTTGGACGGCACCGCCCCCTCCGCCGCTGCGCTTGTTGCCTGCGCTTCGGGAAACGGCCGGCGCCGTTGCGTTTGGCTTAAATCGTGACTTCTGCCTCGACGGCGGCGGGGGAAAATCACCTTGCGGTGTGTGCCGGATGCCGCCGCCGAAAAGCCTCTCGAAAAGCCCCTGGGCGTCTGCCTGCGGCATGCCGAAGGCAAGCATTGCCGCGATCGCCGCAAGCGGCATCACGGTTGCTTTGTTTCCGAGAAATTTCATGGATCACCCGCTCCGGCTGCAACCGGTTCCCGTTCCGCACGCTTGACGGTCTTGCCCACCGTATGACGGGTGTAAGACGCGACTATACCGATTCATACCGATTTCGTTAAGCTTCCATAAATTTTGGGAAGGTCTGTTGCAGAACAGTTTCACGACACCGGGGCAACCGGAGCGGATTGAGTCCCGCTCCGGTTTGGGAACTAGCGCACGGGTCAGGCGTTGGCGCCGCCGTCGATGGTCAATGCGGCGCCTGTCACGAAGCGCCCTTCGGGACCGGCCAGCCAGGCGACCATGCCGGCGATCTCTTCAGCCTTGCCGAAGCGAGGCGTCGCCATCTTCTGCCGCTGGTGCTCGGCGTGCGGGCCACTGGCCGGGTTCATATCGGTATCGGTCGAGCCCGGATGAACGACGTTGGCGGTGATCCCGCGTGAACCGAGGTCGCGCGCCAATGCCTTGGTCAAGCCGACCAATGCCGCCTTGCTGGCCGAGTAGGCGCTGAGGCTGGTGTCGGTGACACGCTCGGCCAGATTGCTGCCGATGGAGATGATCCTGCCGCCCTCGCCCATATGCACTGCCGCCGCCTTAGAGGCCACGAACGGGGCTCTGACATTGACCTCCATGGTTTCATCGAAGTCGGCGAGCGATAATGCATCGATCGGCGCGGCGCGCCAGATGCCGGCGCTGTTGACGAGGATGTCAAGCCGCCCGAAGGCCTTCACTGTTTCACCGACCGCCGCTCGGATTGCGGCAGCGTCGCGATTGTCGGCCTTCAGGGCAACGGCGCGACCGCCGGCCGCCTCGATTTCTCCCACGACCGCACGGGCCTGCTCCTCGCCATTCACGTAAGTAAGCGCGACGCTGGCGCCGTCGGCCGCGAGCCTTCGCGCAATCGCCGCGCCGATGCCGCGGCTGCCGCCGGTGACGAGCGCGGCCTTGCCATTCAAGCCGATGGGAGACATTCGTTTACTCCTTTTCTGTAATGATCGATACATAAATGTCTGCCAGCCTTGCCCGGATGCGTCAACAGATTTATGTATCAATCAACACAGAAAGGATGCCATGACGGAACGAGGCCGCCCCCGCACCTTCGATCGAACCACTGCCCTCCGGCGCGCAATGGAGGTGTTTTGGGCCAAGGGCTATGAGGGCGCATCGATGAGCGACCTGACCGCGGCGATGGGCATCAACTCGCCAAGCCTCTACGCCGCCTTCGGCAGCAAGGAAGCGCTCTTTCTCGAAGCGGTCGAGCTCTACACGCAGGTCGAAGGCACCGATATCTGGTCCGCACTGGAAAAGGCGCCGACGGCGTGCCAGGCGGTCGAGCGTTTTCTGCGCCAGACGGCCAAGGCCTATTCGCAGACCGATCGTCCGCAAGGCTGCCTGATCGCGCTCGGCGCGCTGCACCAGGACTCAAGCCGCGGCGCCATCTGCGATGATCTGCGCCGCCGCCGCGCCGAGAACCGCGCAGCCTTGCTGAGACGGCTGGAACGTGGCGTCGCGGAAGGCGAATTGCCGGCAGACTTCGATTGCCGCGTGGCTGCGACGTTCTATGCGACCGTGCAGCACGGCATGTCGATCCAGGCGCGCGACGGCGCATCGCGCGCCGCCCTTATGGCGACTGTCGCCGGTGCGATGGCAGCGTGGAAGGGGATGGCCGGCACCGACACGTGACAAACGCCGGCGGCATTTAATGCAGCGATACCGGCTCCCGGTGTTCGGCAACGAAGTCGATCGCGCGCTCGACCACGCCCTTGTCGGCGAGAATGCGGCGATGGCCGAGCCCGTCCGCCCAGTAGAGCGTGACGTGGTCGCCGGCGCCCGCATAGAGCCTCGCATGGTCGGCGGACACTTCGCGGTCGTCCGGCGCATGGATGACCAGCGTTGGCACTGGCGTGCGGGCAAGCTGGCGGTCGCCGACGAATTCGTGCAGCGGCCGGCCGGCGATGCGTTCGACCCGGTCCGCCATGGCGGCCTGCGAGCGTGGGCCGACACTGAGCATGCGGCTGAAATCGTTGAAGATCGCCGGCAGCGAGCTCGGGGCCGCGATCAGCACCAGCCGCTCGGCCGCCAGCGGCGGAATGTTCTTGACCGAACCGACGACGGCATTGGCGGCGACGGCGCCGCCGAAGGAATGGCCGACGACCGCCACGAACGGGCCGAACCATTCGCCGGTCAGCCGTGCGGCTTCGACAGCACTGACCAGTGTGAGTCGGCGGCCCTGCGACTGGCCGTGCCCCGGCAGGTCGAGCGAGACAACCTTGTAACCGGCGTCACGATAGCCTTCGATCAGCGTGCGCATATATTCGGTGCGCGAACGCCAGCCATGGATGACGAGCACCGTGCCGACGGCCCGCCTGCCCGGCTCTGGCCTGAATTCATGCGCCATGACGCACCCGTTTTTGGTCTTCAGCCGATGATGGCGCGCCTCGGCCATGAAGCCGGCGGCGCGGTCGACGGCGCGTCGCTCGCCGTCGCTGAGGATCTTGGCGTTCGGCGTGCGGCAGAACAGTTCGAACGCCGCGCGCCCGGTAAGGCGGGGAGCCACATGTTCGGCGGCAGCAAACACGCCCCGGATGACCTTCAATCCAAATGATGCCATAGTGGCGATCCATCCATTCGTTCAAGCATGAACATAATAGTTCAAACATGAACATTAAACAAGAGCTACCCTGGGACAACCCGCGGTTTCGCAACTGGGTCGCGGTGGCGCGCGCTTGCCATGTGCTGGAGCGCACGCTGGCGGTGAAGCTCGCGCCGCTTGACCTCAAGCCGGCGCAACTCGACGTGCTGATGAACCTTTACCGCCATCCCGGCATGTCGCAGCATGATCTCGCCCGCCGGCTGCTGGTCGGCCGTTCCAACATCACCATGCTTTTGCCGCAACTCGAGACACGCGGCCTGCTGCGCCGCGAAGGTGACCAGAAGGACAAGCGGGTGCTGCGGCTTACCTTGACCGAAGCCGGCACGGAACTTCTGATGCAGGCGCTGAAGGTCCATATGGCGCTGATCGAGAAAGCGATGAGCCAGTCGACGCCGGAGCAATGCGATATGATCGGCGAGCAGATGCGCAAGATTGCCGACGTTCTCAAGGAAGCGTGACGGGGCCGGTAGCGATCCGCTCACCACATCGACTTTTTCGCGCGCTCCGGCCACTCTTTGTCGTAGGCCTCGCCGTCGATGCCTTTCCGGCTGGTGATTTCCAGGATTGTTCCAGGTGTCGGCAGCGATTTCGGATCGACATGCCTCGCCGGGTTCCACAGTTCCGACCGGACAATGGCGCGGGCGCACTGGAAATAAACCGAATCGACATCGATGACCGTGACTGAGCGCGCCGGCTTGCCGTCGACGCTGAACGAGGCGCAGAGCGCGGCGTCGGTGGTGATATGGGCGCGGCCGTTGACGCGCAGCGTCGTGCCGGAGCCTGGGACCAGGAACAACAGGCCGACGCGCGGATCGCGAATGATGTTTTTCAGCGAATCGGCACGGTTGTTGCCGCGCCGGTCCGGCATCATCAGGGTTTTCGGATCGTGGATGCGAACAAAGCCGGCGAGATCGCCGCGCGGTGAGCAATCCAGCCCTTCCGGCCCGCTGGTCGCGAGCGCGACAAAGGGCGAGGCTTCGATGAAGGCAGCGTATTCAGGGATCACATGGTCGAGTTCCTTGACCAGCGAGGTCTCGCCGGGCAGGCCATAAAGCGCTTCGAGCTGTTCGACCGTGGTGATGACGGGCATGTTTTCGTCTCCGAGTATCCGCCGCCGCTACTCCATATCCGTGACGTTTTGACGACACGTGCTGCACGTCTTTTCGGTTGTCTGGAAACGGGTGTCGAACCAACGATATAAGGGGCAAGTCGCGTCAACCGTACGATACTGATCACGGAGACCGAAATGGATAAACCACTCGATCGGCGACGCACCGCCATGGAACTTCTTGAAAACATGTTCGAGGTTGAATGCGCTTCCTGCAATCAGGGCCGGCGAGCCTCGACACGCTTGCTAGCGCATTTCATGCCGAGATTGTCGTGCATGAGCCGCAGTCCTTGCCCTATCGAGGCCATAGCGTTGGTTTCCCGATAAACAACGCTACCAGATTAAAGCACGAGCGAGTATTGATCGGTGGCCTTGCCAATCTTTGGATTCGGCAATGCAACAGCTACTCCCAGAGGGATATTCCTTCTTGCGCTATAGCTCGTTGCACAGCCGCACGTTCCTCCAGTCGACGAGTATGAGTGGTCCAAGCTGGATAAGTATTTTGCATATCAATGGCCATACGATTTCCCCACCGATAGAATACGAGCAAATATGGATCAACGATTGAGTAGCACTCTCCTATTGCCCAAACTCGGTCCTTCATCTTGGTATCTATAAGAGCAAATGCGGAGGCCAAATGCTCCTTTCCTCTTTCAACCAACGGCGCGTACATCGTTTCATCCGGTAAGAAAAAGTCGGCGCGCCAGATCATTCGGACGGCGACCGCGTGAACCGCACTGGATAGCCAGTTAAACCATTCGATGGAACGGACGACATTTGCTGCATCCGCTCCCAGGAGTCCCGTGTCTGGGTTCGTCAGGCCCAGGTGCAACAAAATTGCCGGCGCTTCAGTGAGAGTGAAATTCTCGGCAATGAGAACAGGGATTCGCCCTTTCGGATTGAATCGACGGAATTCGTCGGTTTTGGTTTCGGGATGGCCGGGAGACATCAACGCTAGCGAATATGGTCTTCCAATCTCCTCCATGAGGATGTGAGGCGCAAAAGAGCATGAGCCTGGCGCAGCATAAAGTGTGTAATGCATTAGTTCCTCCGAAAACCGTATCTTTCTTGTTTCACTATGCACTGGTTGCGAATGGCATTTGGCTCGACCTGAAAGAGGTTTATGCTTCAAGGATGACCGGTTGATCGAAGGCACGCCGTTTTATCACGACACCAGCGAAATACTGGCGATCCTGCGTTGACCAGGGCGTCGTGCGGGAACCATTCAACGATCGCGGCTTAGCCCCTTGTCTTCCAACTCGGCGAGATAGGCGGCCCAGCGTGCCTCCTTCTCATGGCCCAGCGTATGCAGGTAATTCCAGGTGAAGATGCCGGTATCGTGGAAGTCGTCGAAGGTGATGCGGACGGCATAGTTGCCGACCGGCTCGATCTTCAGGATCGCAACATTGCGCTTGCCGGGAACGGTCACGCGCTGTTCGGGCGAATGGCCCTGCACTTCGGCCGATGGCGAGACAACACGCAGAAACTCCGCCGGCAATTCGAACGGCTGATGGTCAGGGAAGGTCACGGTAAGCAGCTTGCGGTCCTTCGAGACCCTCAGTTCCTTCGGCGCCGTCATGGTGATAGATTCCGCATCATCTGTCCTTTCCCTACGCCGCTTCACGCAACGGGAAAAGGCCGCTTCGAAACTTCCGACGCAATCTGTCGGCGGCGCGATGTTACCAAAGATCGAGACCTCTTATCTTGAATAGCAGGTTGGATCGTATCACATAGCCATATATAACGATGCCGTTCGCAGCCACGGGAAACGCACGAGCATGGACATGATCGATCCTTTTGGTCGCACGATCAGCTACCTGCGCGTGTCGGTCACCGACCGCTGCGATTTCCGCTGCACCTATTGCATGGCCGAAGATATGGCGTTCCTTCCCAAGAAGGATCTGCTGTCGCTGGAAGAGCTCGACCGGCTGTGCACGGTTTTCATCGAGAAGGGTGTGAGGAAACTGCGTCTTACCGGCGGCGAGCCGCTGGTGCGCAAGAACATCATGCATCTCGTCCGCCAGATTGCGCGTCATCTCGAAAGTGGTGCGCTGGAAGAACTGACGCTGACCACCAATGGCTCGCAGCTTTCCCGCTTTGCCGCTGAGCTCGCCGATTGCGGGGTCAAGCGCATCAATGTCTCGCTGGATACGCTGGACCCGGAAAAATTCCGCCAGATCACCCGCTGGGGCAATCTCGACAAGGTCATGGATGGCATCGACGCTGCGCAGGCGGCGGGGCTGAAGGTAAAGCTCAATGCGGTGGCGCTGAAGGATTTCAATGACGCCGAGCTGCCGGAAATGCTGCGCTGGGCGCACGGCCGCGGCATGGAGTTGACGGTCATCGAAACCATGCCGATGGGTGAAATCGATGCCGACCGCACCGACCAGTATCTGCCGCTGTCGCTGCTGCGCGCAGCACTGGAGCGGCAGTTCACGCTGACCGACATTCGTTACAAGACCGGTGGTCCGGCCCGCTACGTCCACGTCGCCGAGACTGGTGGCAAGCTCGGCTTCATCACGCCGATGACGCATAATTTCTGCGAAAGCTGCAACCGCGTCCGGCTGACCTGCACCGGCACGCTCTATATGTGCCTCGGCCAGGAAGATGCCGCCGACCTGCGCGCGCCGTTGCGTGCCTCCGAAGGCAATGAACTGGTCGCCGACGCCATCGATGAAGCCATTGGCCGCAAGCCGAAGGGCCATGATTTCATCATCGACCGCCGCACCAACCGTCCATCGGTGTCGCGGCACATGAGCGTCACCGGCGGCTGATCTTCTCGCTCACACCGCCGAAATAAATCCTGCCGCTCTTGCGAGGAGGATGTAACGGGCCACGGAACGGCTGTGGACTAGCCCTTTGACGTTGCTGTTTTGCAGCCGGCTGCTAGAGGCTTGATGCAGAACCACAACCGGTAACGCCCTTGCCTCTTTCGCCAAACCTGCGCGGCGCGTTGTTCATGATGGTGGCCATGAGTGGCTTCACCCTCAACGACGCGATCAGCAAATTCTCGTCGGAATCCATGAACATGGCGCAGGTCATGCTGATCCGCGGCGCCTTCGCTTCGCTTTTTATAGGCCTGCTTGCCTGGCAACGCGGTGCGCTTGCCCTGCCCGGCTCGATGTTGCAGCCGATGGTTGCGGTGCGTGTCGCCGGCGAAGCCGGTGCTACCGTGTCGTTTCTCATTGCTCTTGCCCATCTGCCAATTGCCAACGTCTCGGCCGTGCTGCAGGCGCTGCCGCTTGCGGTGACGATGGGCGCAGCACTTGTGTTCAATGAAGGCGTCGGCTGGCGGCGCTGGCTGGCCATCGCCATCGGCTTTGCCGGCGTGCTGATCATTGTGCGGCCCGGCCTCGAGGGGTTCAGCATCTATTCCCTGCTGGCGCTGGCCTGCGTCGCCTGTTGCGCGGTGCGTGATCTCGCCACCACGCGAATACCGCAGGCCGTTCCGACATTGCTGGTGTCTACCGCCACAGCACTTGCCATGACAGTGCTGGGCGCGGCACTGCTTTCGCCAATGGGTGGGTGGACACCGATGACGGGAAAAAGCACGGCGCTGCTAGCGCTTGCGGCAGTGCTCGTGGTCATCGGTTACCAGTTCATCATCATGGCGATGCGGGTGGGCGACATCTCGTTCGTCGCGCCGTTCCGCTACACAGCCCTGCTCTGGTCGATCCTGCTTGGCCTGTTCATCTTCGGTGACGTCCCCGACCTGCCGATGATACTCGGCGCCACCGTCATCGTCGGCTCCGGCCTCTACACACTTTACCGCGAACGGATCGTCGGCCGGCGAAAGACAGCCGCCGAAAGCGCTGGACCTGATATGGCGCCGGACGGCATATAGACGAGCCCCGAGGGTCGCTGGACCTGACGATTTGGGGCCGGCGAGAAGACAGCAGACGATGAACCGAGATATTGCAGGGATCATTCTGGCCGGTGGCCAGTCGCGGCGAATGGGTGGTGGCGACAAAAGCTTGCTTGCGCTGGGAGGCCGCCGCGTGCTCGACCATGTCGTCGCGCGCCTTGCCCCGCAAGTCGGACCGCTGGCGCTGAGCGCCAACGGCGATCCGACACGCTTTGCCAAGTTCGGACTGCCGGTGCTTGCCGATACGGTCGAGGGTTACGCGGGACCGCTTGCCGGCATCCTTGCCGGCCTCGAGTGGGCGTCCATGGCTTGCAGTGTGGTCGTCACTGTCGCTGGCGACACGCCGTTCTTTCCCGAGGATGTGGTCGGGCGGCTGGCCGCGGTGGTCAAGGAACGTCCCGGCGCGATCGCTGTCGCCAGTTCGGGTGGCAAGCGGCATCCGACGTTCGCGCTCTGGCCGCTTGGTCTGCACGACGCGTTGCGACGTTTCCTGGTCAATGAAGACAATAGGCGGGTTTTCGCCTTCATCGAGCGGCACGGCTTTGTCGATGTCGAATTTCCGATGTGGAACTCCGGTGGGCACGAGATTGATCCTTTCTTCAACATCAATACGCCCGACGACCTTGCCGAAGCCGAACGTCTGTTGCAGACCATGAGGCGATGATGAGACGCGTCTTCGGCATCACGGGCTGGAAGAATTCCGGCAAGACGACGCTGACCGAAAAGCTGGTCGCCGAACTTGTCCGGCGTGGCTGGAAAGTCTCGACGGTAAAACACGCCCATCATGATTTCGACATCGACAAGCCGGGAGCGGACAGCTTTCGCCATCGGCAGGCCGGAGCCACGGAAGTCGCCATTGTGTCAGACAGGCGCTGGGCCCTGATGCATGAATTGCGCGGCGAGGACGAGCCGACGCTGGACACGATCCTGTCGCGGCTCGGCACCTTCGACATCGTGCTGGTCGAAGGCTACAAGCGTGAGGCGCACAGCAAGATCGAAACACGGCGGCTGGAGGCCAAGGACCGGGCACCGCTTTCGGCAAATGATCCGCATATCGTCGCCATCGCCGCCGACTTCGCCATAGCGGGCGAAAGCCTGCCTGTCTTTGATCTCGACGACACGAAATCGATAGCCGACTTCATCGAGCGCGCGACAGGCATGAAGCGCTGAGGGCATTTGCGAAGGGGCCCTTTTTCGCCGCTATTATGCCTGCCCCAACGTCATCATTGTCCACGAATGCAAATCCCGGAAGCAACGGTTTTTGCAGTTGCTTTTTTTGGGGAAAGAGTGGGAGTATCGCGCCAGCGGGCGGTCAAAAGCACCGCCCACAGAGCCGTTTGGAACGACGGCCGGGACATACAGAGAGGACCATCATGCGTATTGCATTGCGTATAGCGCTCGCCGCATCGGCCGCGCTGCTGACGCTGGGCGTTGCCCAGGCTCAGGAAAAGACTTTGAGGATCGGCACTGAAGGCGCTTACCCTCCGTTCAACAACCTGACCGCCGACGGCCAGCTCGTGGGCTTCGACATCGACATCGCCAAGGCACTCTGCGACGAGATGAAGGTGAAGTGCACATTCGTCGCGCAGGATTGGGACGGCATCATCCCGGCGCTCCAGGCTGGCAAATTCGATGCCATCGTCGCATCGATGTCGATCACCCCGGAGCGTGCCGAGAAGGTCGACTTCACCCACAAATACTACAACACGCCACCGGCAATCGTCGCGCCCAAGGACAGCGACATCAAGGGCGTGACCAAGGAGGACTTGGCCGGCAAGACGATCGGCGTGCAGGGTTCGACTACGCATTTCAACTATTCGACCGCAACCTACACCGACAGCACGATCAAGCCTTACCCCACCGCGCAGGAATACCAGCTCGATCTCGCCAATGGCCGCGTTGATGCGGTCAACGACGATATCACTGTTCTCGAAGGCTGGCTTGCCACGCCTGAGGGCGCCTGCTGCAAGGTGATCGGTGCGATCGCGCCTGACATCAAGATCCATGGTCCGGGCGCCGGCATCGCGGTGCGTAAGGGCGAGACCGAGCTGGTCAACCAATTCAATGCGGCGATCGACGCCATCCGCGCCAACGGAAAGTACAAGGAAATCAACGACAAGTACTTCAAGTACGACGTCTACGGCGGCGAGTCCTGATCCTTATGGATCTGATAGCGAACGGCGGGACATTCCCGCCGTTCGCACAAGGGGCGGCGCACGAGGGGTGACGCCGCGCTGCTCTCAAAGAGCCCATAAAGGAGAACAGGCAGGCGGATGCAAAGCGTTTGGACGCTGCTCAGTTGGGGCCCCGAAGGCTGGCTCGACGACATTGCCTATGGCGTTTTCATCACCGTTTCGCTTGCAGCCGCGACCCTGCCTGTCGGTCTGGTGATCGGCTTTCTGGTCGCACTGGCCAAGCAATCCGACGAGCCGTCGCTGCGGCTGGCCGGCAACATCTACACCACGATCTTTCGCGGATTGCCCGAGCTGCTGACGCTGTTCATCATCTTTTACGGCGCGCAAATCGGCATCCAGCAAGTGATGCGCCTGTATGACCCGACCGCCGCGGTCGAAGTAAACGCTTTTGTTTCCGGCATGATCGCGCTCGGCGTCGTCTTCTCGTCCTACGCCAGCGAGGTCTTCCTCTCCGCATTCCGCGCCATCCCGAAGGGACAGTATGAGGGCGGCTATTCTGTTGGCCTGTCGGGCTGGCAGACGATGCGACTTGTGGTCCTACCTCAGCTTATCCGTATCGCGCTACCGGGCCTTGCCAATCTGTGGCTCATCCTGCTCAAGGACACGGCCCTGGTGTCCGCCATAGGTCTTACCGACATATTGCGGCAAGCGGGCGTCGCCGCCCGCGTCACCAAGCACGCCTTCCTGTTTTTCGGTGTCGCCGCCCTCATCTATCTGCTCCTCGCCATCATATCGTCCTTCGGCATAAACGCGATCGAACGTGCGGTCAGCCGCCAGCAGGTGCAGCGATGAGCGTAGCCGCCATCGACCGACCGCCGGCTCTGCCACGCGGCTGGCCCCGGCAACGCATTCTCGGCTACGCGCTGGTCTGTCTGTGGATCGCTTTTCTCGCCGGGATCGCCGCCTACCTCATTCTCGCCTGGAACGGCGAGCTTTTCGCGAAATACGCGCCCGGCTATGTATCGGGACTTGGCATCACTCTACTGCTTGTCGCCATCTCGATCGTGCTCGGTGCGATCCTGTCGGTGCCGATCGCCTATGCCCGCATGTCGAAGAACCGGGTTCTTTCAGGTCTTGCCTATGCCTATGTCTATTTCTTCCGCGGCACACCGCTGCTGGCCCAGACCTTCCTTATCTATTACGGCGTAGGCTCCTTCAGGCCGCAACTCGAGATGGTCGGCCTCTGGGGTTTTTTCCGCGAGGCGTTCAACTGCGCAATCTTCGCCTTCTCGCTCAACACTGCCGCCTATCAGGCGGAAATCCTGCGCGGCGCGATCCAGAGCGTGCCCAGGGGCCAGTGGGAGGGCGCCGCCTCGCTCGGCCTGCACAAATTGCAGACGATGTGGAAGGTCATACTTCCGCAAGCACTGATCGTGGCGCTGCGGCCCTACGGCAACGAGATCATCCTGATGATCAAGGGCTCGGCGATCGTCGCCATCATCACTGTCTATGATCTGATGGGCATCACGAAGCTCACCTATTCGCGCACTTTCGACTTCCAGTCCTATGTCTGGGCGGCGATCATCTATCTGATCATTGTCGAGATACTGCGCCACGCGGTCGAGTGGATAGAACGGCGCATCACGATACATCTGCACCGCTGACTCCCATAGCTCTGCCTGATCCGCTAAGAAGGTCGGAAAGCAGGCTTCTAAGGGATTCGAAAACATGGCATCGGTGGCATTTCTCGGTCTTGGCGTCATGGGCTATCCAATGGCCGGACATCTCAGGAACAAGGGCGGCCACGACGTCACCGTCTACAACCGCACCAAAGCAAAGGCCGAGCAATGGGTTGCTCAGCATGGCGGCAGTGTTGCCAACACGCCGGCCCAAGCCGCCGACGGCAAGGACTTTGTCTTTTCCTGCGTTGGCAATGACGACGACCTGCGCGCGGTGACGATCGGAGCCGAGGGTGCGTTCCAGACGATGAAGAAGGGAGCCATCTTCATCGACAACACCACGGCGTCGGCTGAAGTCGCGCGCGAACTGGCGGAGAAGGCGCAATTGGGCGGGTTCTCGTTCCTCGATGCACCGGTCTCCGGCGGTCAGGCCGGCGCCGAAAACGGCGTGCTCACCGTCATGGTGGGCGGCGAGCAGAAAGCCTTCGACAAAGCAAAGCCGGTCATCGATGCCTATGCCCGCATGGTTGGGCTGATGGGTCCGGTCGGCTCCGGCCAGCTCACCAAGATGATCAACCAGATTTGCATCGCCGGCCTTGTCCAAGGGCTGGCCGAGGGCATCCATTTCGGCAAGAAGGCCGGGCTCGACATCGAAAAGGTCATCGAGGTGATTTCCAAGGGCGCGGCCGGCTCGTGGCAGATGGAGAACCGGCACAAGACGATGAATGCCGGCAAATACGATTTCGGCTTTGCCGTCGACTGGATGCGCAAGGATCTCGACATCTGCCTGGCGGAGGCCGACCGCAACGGCGCCAAGCTGCCGGTGACGGCACTTATCGATCAGTTCTACAAGGATGTGCAGGGAATGGGTGGCAAGCGCTGGGATACGTCTTCGCTGTTGGCGCGATTGGAAAAATAGGTTTTGTCGTGGCCGAGCTGTCGCCTCAGTCCAGCGCCGAGGAAATTGTCGCCCATCTGCGCTCGATCGGCTCGGAGGAGAATCGCCTTGGCATGCTGCGCTACGGCATCAAGATCGAACGTGCGCTCGGTATCTCGCACGGCGTGCAGCGGCAGATTGCCAAGAAAATCAAGCGCAACCATGAACGTGCGTTCGAGCTGTGGCAGTCGGGCATCATGGAAGCGCAGTTCATCGCTTCCGTCACGGCCGATCCGACGCGGTTTTCTGTCGCGGATGCAAGACGTTGGGCGGCGACTTTCGACTCATGGGATATCGTTGACGGCGTCTCCGATCTCTTTGTCGACACGGATTGCTGGAGGGAACTGATCGTCGAATTCGCGGTCGACGACCGGGAATTCGTTCGACGTACGGCTTTTGCCATGATGGCCTGGTCGGTGGTCCACCGGAAGAACGAACCAGAGGCCACCTTCCTCGACTTCCTGTCGATCATTGAAGCGCAAGCCACCGACGGCCGTAATTTCGTGAAAAAGGCGGTGAACTGGGCGCTTCGTTCGATCGGCAAGCGATCGATGGATCTGCACGGCCCTGCCCTTGCGCTGGCACAAAAGCTGGCTGCCTCGACCGACAAGACGGCACGCTGGATCGGCAAGGACGCTGCAAGGGAGCTTTCCGATGCCAAAACGCTTGAGCGGCTCGCCAGGAAAGGCTGAATGGGGCGAAATCCTCTTTACTGAGGTGACGCGATCAACGCGCACCGATTTCGAGAACCTGTTCGAGCAGCCGGGCGGGCCGAAATATTGCTGGTGCATGGCCTGGCGCGATCTCGAAAACCGCGAGCACGTGGGCAACGATGAGAGGAAACGGGCGATGATGGCGCTCATCGCGGCCGACACGCCGGTCGGCATTGTCGCCCAAGCCGGAGGCAAAACCATAGGCTGGTGCTCGATGGCACCACGCGAAACCTACCGCAAACTGTCGCCGCAGCAGGACGATACCGAAACGGGCATCTGGTCGATCGTCTGTTTCTATGTGCCGAGGGCATTGCGCAGCCGCGGGCTGGCAACCGCACTGCTCGACGCGGCCATCGATCACGCCTTCGCCAAAGGCGCCAGGACGATCGAGGCCTATCCGGTCGACCAGGCATCGCCGAGTTACCGTTTCATGGGCTTTCGAGACATGTTCGTGGCCCGCGGATTCCACGAGATCGGCATGGCCGGCTCGCGCCGGCATGTGATGCGGCTCGAACGTTGACGCTGTTGGCGACGGCAGCTTAACTCCTGTCAAATGGAGAGCACACGATGAGCAATCGTCTCAAATCGACAGCGGCGCTGGCGGCCGTGCTGATTTCCATCGCGGCGGGCAGCGCTTCCGCCGAAACCGCGCGTATATTCTGGAAGGATCTGCGCCCGGCGACGCAAGCGGCTGCCGAAAGTGTCGGACTGCCGATGATCGCGGCAAAAATGCCTGATCATGGCGAGACGCTGTCTCTCAATCTGCAGGACAAGACCATCCAACTGGCGGGATACGCGCTACCGGTCGATCGCGAGGGCGATCTCGTCTACCAGTTCCTGCTGGTGCCGTGGACGGGTGCGTGCAGTCACATGCCGACGCCGCCGCCCAATCAGATCGTCCTCGTCACGCCCGCGCACCCCTACAGGATGTCGGAGGCCTACCAGCCGGTTTCCGTGACCGGCGCCCTGGAGCCGGGCATGGAGAAGAGTCAGCTCTTCATCGTCGACGGTGCCAGCGTCATCCAGTCAGGCTACGCGGTGCGCAAGGCGGAGGTGGTGGACGTCGATGTGGTGCCGGATACGATCACGCAGCCGGCAAACTCACCGTGGCGTTTTCTCAACAAAAAGAAGAACTAAGCAAAAAAACCTCAAGCAGCGTTCGCGCCCGATTCCTTGTCCAGCACCATGTAGTCCAGCGGCATTTCGGTCGTGTACTTGATCTGCTCCATGGCAAACGACGACGACACGTCGCGGATCTCGATCTTGGCGATCAGGCGCTTATAGAAGGCGTCGTAAGCCGCGATATCGGGCACCACCACCCGCAAGAGATAGTCGACGTCGCCGCTCATGCGGTAGAACTCGACCACTTCCGGAAATTCCTGGATGACCTCCGAAAAGCGCCGCAGCCATTCATGGCTGTGCGAATTGGTGCGGATCGACACGAACACGGTGACGCGCACATTGACCTTTTCATGATCGAGGATGGCGACGCGCCGCTTGATGACGCCTTCCTCCTCGAGCTTCTGGATGCGCCGCCAGCAGGGCGTGGTCGACAGTCCGACTTTCTTGGCGACATCGGCGACCGCGAGCGTCGCGTCCTCCTGCAAGAGGCGGAGGATTTTTCTGTCAAGGCGGTCCATTGGGTGCTCCCACAGGGATAGACTTGGAATAGATTGGCTATAGTCCTTCTTATTTAGGCCATTCACAAGAAAGAAATTCTGTCAGATAGCGCAAAAGCGAGTGATTTCTTGCTCACGCTTCAGCCGAGGCGATAGCGGATTTCCGATCTCAGAAACGGCAGCAAATCCATTTCAAACCACGGATTGCGCTTCAGCCAGCCGGTGTTGCGCCACGACGGATGCGGCAACGGCAGCACTTTCGGGTTGCCGGGCGCATCCCAGATGGTGCGCCAATTCATCACCGTCTCCGTCAGCGAGGGCCGGCGCGCTGCGCCCAAATGCCAGGATTGCGCATAGAGGCCGATCGTCAGCACCAGGTCGACCTGCGGCATCAGTGCCATCAGCGGCGCGCGCCAGGCCGGTGCGCATTCGCGGCGCGGCGGCAGGTCGCCGCCCTTGGCATCCTGGCCGGGAAAGCAAAAACCCATCGGCACGATGGCGAACTTTGTCGTGTCGTAGAATTCTTCGCTGTTGACGCCCAGCCAATTTCGCAATCGATCGCCGGAGGCGTCGGTGAACGGCATGCCTGACACATGCACCTTGGTGCCCGGTGCCTGGCTGGCGATCAGAATGCGGGCGCTCGACGACGGCCTGAGCACCGGGCGCGGCTCATGCGGCAACGGCCGGCCGACCGGGTTTTCGACGCAGATTCGGCAGGTGCGTACGGTCGCCGCGAAGTTTTCCAGCTCGTCGTTCATTCTCGGAGAACTCATACTCAGGCGGCGACGCTCGGCCGGCTGGAGACTGCCTGATGCCAGCGCAGTACATTGCTGCACTCCTCCGGCACCTTGATACGCGCCGGCTTCATGAAGTCGACGGCAATCAACCCGGTGATGTCGGCGATCGAATAGGTTTCGCCGGCGATGAATTCACGGTTCGCCAGTTCCTCATCGAGGAATTTCAGGAATTCGATGGCTTTCGGCTTGTTGGCCTCGCCCCATTCGGGAATTTGCGGAACCTCCCATTCCTTCATCGCCGGATGGGTGTGCCGGAACGCGGCGGCGACGCAACCGAGCAGGTTGAGCTCCATGCGTCTTTGCCACATCTCGACCAGCGCCTTGCCGAGCGCACCGCGCCCGAACAAAGCCGGTTCCGGATGCAGTTCCTCGAAATAGCGGCAGATGGCGACGGATTCGGTGATGACGGTGCCGTCGTCGAGTTCGAGCACCGGCAGGCGCTGCAGCGGGTTGCGCGAACTGACCGTCTGTTCTCTGTGCTCCATCGCGCCCATATCGACAGGCACCAGCGGAACCTGAATGCCCTTTTCGGCAAGGAAGACGCGTACCCGCCGTGGATTGGGAGCGCGGCCGCCATCGAAGAGTTTCATTCCATCCTCCTGATTGATCCGACAAATTATAAGGTTGCTGCTCACCAGAAGCGAAAAATTTCTCGCAAGGCATCGCCAATCGAAGCCAGACTGCCATGCTTTCTTTCGACAACCTCGTGATCGTGACTCTCGCGCCAATCGTGCGGCTCGTCGAACGTGCCGGCCCAGATGCCAGCCTTGCCGGAACGAGCGGCGGCTTCGTCGGTTTCGAAATCGCCATAGGCAACCGCCCAGCCGGCCTCGACCTGGGCGCGGTTGAGATCTTTGCCGCCGGCCTTGCAATCGCCGAGCAGCCGGCCGTATCGATCGCGCTGCCAGCCGGTGCAGGAGACGGGTTTGCCTGATATCAGCCTCACCAGCGACTGCCGTGCCAGCTTGCCGCAGGCATAGTCGATACCGTCCTTACGGCAGATTTGCGAATATTCCGGCGCGTCAATGCCACGCATGCGGATGCGCTCGGTACCGAGCGTGATCGTATCGCCGTCATTGACGACGGCGGCACCCTCCGTCTTGCGCGTCTCGATCCGGTCAAGGCGCGCTGCCAGAAGGATCAGCAGACCGAGGACGATGACGGCCAGTGCGTAGTCCCCCAGCCGGCGCCACAGGCTTCGCGGCCGCGGCGGCACGTATCGCTGTCGCGGTCGCCACGACCACGAACGGCTCATATGGCAAACCGTTGGTTAATCATTCGAACGTAGCTTAACAATTTGAAACCGCTGCCCGCATAAATTGAAGTCTCCATGCCCTCGCAACGCTCGACCACAGCGGACAAGTTTATTGTGGACCGCAGGAAACCCCATCGCAACAGCGATGTGGCGCGCGCGGTGCGCAAGACGCGCGACCGTCTTTCGCAGCAGGTCGGAAATCTTGATTTCGACCGCGAGCTCTTAAAACTCCACGCCCGTGCGATGATAGGCAGCGCGACCATCGTTCCGATTCTCGTCCTGGCGACCGCCGCGACGGGTCTGTTTGCTGGAGTGGGTAACGAAATTGGCGTTTGGGCGCTTTTTACACTCATCTGCTACACCATCGTAGTATTCATGGCGAGGCGCATCGATCAAACGGAAGCTGCCGAACTCAACCCGCTGCAGACGCACAGCGATTTCCTGGTAGGCCACTTCCTTTGCGGCCTGGGCTGGGCTTGGTTCGCCTGGCTCGGTTGCGACGCTTGCCAGGTCGATCAGTTCCAGTTGACTAAGGCGGTAGTGCTGCTGCTCGCCATGGCGGCGACCGCGATCATCGCGTCATCGCTGCGCGGTGCGCTGCTGTCGACCTTTGCCGTTCCGGTCGCGGTCTATGCCTGTGCCAGTACGAGGCAGTGGATTCCGGTCGAGCTGATCATGGCCGGTTTGCTGATCGTCTCGCTGCCCTTCTTCGTCTATACGGCGCGCCAACTCAATCGCTCGTCCTTGATGTTGCTCTCGTTCCGCTCCGAAAAGGACGCGCTTATCGCCGAACTGGACACGGCGAAATCGATGTCGGACGAAGCGCGACGACGGGCTGAAGACGCCAATCTGGCAAAGTCGCGGTTTTTGGCCTCGATGAGCCACGAGCTGCGGACGCCGCTCAACGCCATTCTCGGTTTCTCCGAGGTAATGGCGAACGAAGTGCTCGGACCGATGAGCAACCCGACCTATCGCGACTATGCTCGTGACGTCCACGACTCTGGCCAGCATCTGCTCGATCTGATCAACGAAATCCTTGACCTCTCGCGCATCGAGGCGGGCCGCTACCAGCTCAACGAGGAGCCGATGATGCTGCTCTCCGTCGTCGAGGATTGCTGTCACATGATGGAGCTGAAGGCGCGCAATAAGGACATCCGTATCGTCCAGGATTTCGAAAGCGCCTTGCCGCGCCTGTTCGCCGACGAACGCGCGGTGCGACAGATCGCGCTCAATCTTTTGTCGAACGCCATCAAGTTCACCGGGACTGGCGGCGAAATCCGCGTGCGCGTCGGCTGGACGGCGGGCGGCGGCCAATACCTCTCCGTTAGGGATAATGGGCCTGGTATACCGGCAGACGAGATTCCGGTCGTGCTGTCCGCCTTCGGCCAGGGCTCGATCGCCATCAAGAGCGCCGAACAAGGCACCGGGCTCGGCCTGCCGATCGTCCAGAGCCTGCTCGCATTGCATGGCGGCGAGTTCGAACTCCATTCCAAACTGCGTGAAGGCACCGAGGCCATCGCCATCTTCCCGCTGAGCCGGGTAATGGAGGAATTGCCTGCACTGCCGACCAAGGCGGTTGCCGCCCGGCGGCGCTAGTCGCCTAACGAACCGCCGCCGCCATGCCCGAACTGGTGAGCGCGGCTGCCTTGACCAGACCCGCGGCAAGGGCCGCCCCTGCCCCCTCGCCGTGGCTCACGCCGAGATCAAGCAGCGGGCGCAGGTCGAGCCGTCCGGCGGCCCGAGCGTGCGTAGGCTCTGGCGACAGACTGGCAAGCAGGCAATGGTCGAGCGCGGCGGGGTTGGCAGCATGCAGTGTCGCGGCGGCGGCTGTCGCCGCCAGTCCATCGAGCAGCACCGGGATCTTCTGCATCCGGGCGGCGAGGATGGCGCCGGCGATCGCCGCGAATTCGCGGCCGCCAACCCGGCGCAACGCTTCGAGCGGGTCCCTGAGACTTGTGCCGTGGAGGACTAGCGCCGCATCGACCACCTCGGCCTTGCGCGCCTGCATCGCCGCATCGGCACCCGATCCGGATCCGACCCAATCGGCACCCTTGCCGCCGAACAGTGCCGCAAACAAAGCCGCTGCTATAGTGGAATTGCCGACGCCGAGGTCGCCAAGGCAAAGCAGATCGGTGCCGCCGGCGACTGCCTCCATGCCGAAGGCCATGGTGGCGGCGCAGCCGCGCTCGTCAAGTGCTGCATCCTCGGTGATGTCGGCGGTCGGAATGTGCAGCGCAAGATCGAACACTTTCAGCCCCAGATCGTTGGCAATGCATATCTGGTTGACCGCAGCACCGCCCGCCGCGCAAAGCTCGACCGCGTTCGCCGTAGCAGCGACAGGCCGCGGCGAAATGCCGTGCCGGGCGACGCCATGATTGCCGGCGAAGATCGCCACCAACGGCCTGTTCACCGCCGGCGGCGCACGGCCGCTCCAGGCGGCGAGCCACGCGGCGATGTCCTCGACGCGGCCGAGCGAATCTTTGGGTTTGTCGGCCTTGGCAAACAACGCACGGACACGGGCTTCGGCCGCCGCGTCGGCCGGCGGCAGGGTCGCCAGAAGATTGCGAAAATCGTCGAAGGGCAGCGCGCTGGTCATGTCGTTGGTGATCATTCCCTGGAGTTGGTGAGCGGCATAGCCGCCTTGCTTCGTAGGCACAACTGCCAGCATTGACGCGAAAGCGGTTGCCGGCGGCGCATTCCGGAGGGCTTGCATTGGCCTTGCCGTTACACCATGTGGAAGCGAGACAAGAGAATATCATGACGGCCATCGAATCCCCATGCATCCTGGTCTGTTCGATCGATATGAAAACCGGCTTCTGCTTCGGGTGCGGCCGCACGCGCGAGGAAATCGGCGCCTGGATCGAGATGACCCCTGAAGTCCGCCGCAGCGTCATGGCCGAGCTGCCGGCCCGACTGGAGATGGTTGAACGCAGACCGCGTCGGGAAACGCGCCGCACCCGCCTCGCGCGCGAACGCGACGCCCTCTCGTGAGCCATATATGAACCGGTTTTTCTGGACTTTGATGATCGTGATCGGGGCCGGCGTGGTCCTGCTCATGCTCAACGATTCCGCCGGCAGCACGTTCGGCGTCGAGAATTACGATTTCAGCCGGCTGATCTGGCTTGGCGCATTGGTCGCGCTCATCGGCGCCGGCCTGCTCAGATCAGGCAGGCCCTTGGGCGCCATGGCCCGCAATCTCGGCACCTGGGTCGTCATCGTGCTCGCATTGATCGCCGGCTATCAGTACCGTTATGAGTTGCAGGATGTCGCCAGCCGGGTAACGGCCGGCCTTGTTCCCGGCAGTCCACTGGCATTGGGGTTGGAAGACGGCCACGCCACCGTGACCCTGGACAAGGCCGGCAATGGCCATTTCGAAGCGCGCATCATGATCAACGGCACGCCGGTCCGGGCCGTGGTCGATACCGGCGCAACCAGCACCGTGCTGACCGCGCAGGACGCGCAAGCGGCTGGGTTCAATCCAGCCGTTCTCAATTTCACCATACCGGTTTCTACCGCCAATGGCATGGCGCGCGCCGCCGCCGTGAGAACCGACGAATTGGCGATCGGCGGGATCGTGCGCAAGGACATGTCGGTCATGATTGCCGCGCCCGGCATGCTCGGCCAGAGCCTGCTCGGCATGAATTTCATCAGCTCGCTGTCCGGTTTTGACGTGCGCGGCGACCGCATGATCTTGCGCGATTGAACAGTCAGGCTGCTTCGGCGCCGCTCAGTGAGTGTTGAGCATCTCGACTGCCTGATCAAACCGGCCTTCCCGTTCCGCCCAGCGCAGGAAGCCTACTCGCTCCACCAGGATCTCTTTCGGCGTCGGCTGCCGACTGAGCAACGCCATCGCCTCGTCAATGAACGCATCGAGCGGCATATACTCCTCGCGGGTCGACTGGCCGGGCGTCAGTTCAGTGCGAACCGCGGGCGGCGCAAGCTCGATCACTTCGACCTTGCCCTTGAGTTGCTCGCGCAACGACACCGTATAGGAATGGATCGCCGCTTTGGTGGCATTGTAGGTCGGCGTGCCACTCAGCGGCACAAAGGCCAGGCCTGACGAGACGTTGACGATCACGGCATTTTGCCGGGCCGCCAGGTGGTCGATTAGCGCGTTGATGAGCCGGATCGGCCCGAACAAGTTGGTGACGATCGTCTCCTCCGCGTCGCGCAGATCGCGGGTCCTGGTCAGATCTTCGCGGCGCATGATACCGGCATTGTTGATGAGCATGTTGAGTGCCGGGTGTTCGGCGACTACGCGCTTGGCAAATGCTGTGATTGCTTCCGAATCTTCGACATCGCCGACCATCGCGTGCATGCCTTCACGCCCGGCAATCGTCCGCTCGAGCGCCTCCTCGCGCCGTCCGGCGACGATCACAGTGTTTCCAAGCGCATTGAAGCGCAGCGCCAGTTCCCTCCCAATACCGGATCCGCCGCCGGTGATGAGGATCGTGTTTCCCGTCGTTTTCATCGTTCTGTGCTCCATGTATTCCAGCTGCTCGGGATCAAACGACGCCACCGTTTGCAAATACCGTCTGTCCGTTGATCCAGGCGCCGTCCCCGCTGCAGAGCGCCGCGATCGCATCGGCAATGTCGGAAGGCTCGCCTAGCCGCTTGTGTGGCGTGCGAGCGGCGAAGCCGGCGATCTGCTCGGGGGTCTTGCCGTCGGTGAAGAGGGTTGTGTTCACAAGGCCTGGTGCCATGGCGTTCACCGAGATCATGCGGCCTTCAAGTTCCTTGGCGAGTATGTTCGCGTAGAGTTCCTGCGCGGCCTTGGTGGCGGCGTAAGCTCCGTAGGTCGGGCTGCGCAGCTGAGTGATGCTCGAGGACAGCGCGATGATCCGGCCGCCGTCGCGCACGCGCCGCGCCGCCTCGCGCAGCACGTAGAAACTGCCCTTCTGGTTGACGTCGACCATCCGGCTGAAATCGGCGTCGGTCATGTCGCGGAAAGGCGCAAGCCGCATGATGCCGGCATTGCTCACGACAACGTCGACGCCGCCGAACGCGCGCTCGTTTTCCTCGAACAGGCGTTGCACTGCACTGGGATCGCTGACGTCGGCCTGCACCCAGATGGCGCGCCCGCCAGTTGCCTCGATCTCCCGGACTACGCCGGCCGCGAGATCGCGGTTCTTTTCGCAATTCACGGTGACGGCATAGCCGTCACGAGCGAGGCGCCTGGCCGTCGCTGCGCCGATGCCCCGGGAAGAGCCGGTCACCAGGGCGACCTTGCCGCGCGATGCCGGCGCCTGACCGGTCGTTTGCGCGCGGGCGGCCCCGACCGCGAGTGCTACTGGAGCCATGGCGACCACCGCCAGCACGGCTCGTCTCGGCACCTCGTTCTGTCCAGACATTGGGAGTTCCTTTCCTTGTAGCGAACTTGCTTTTGTCGGGACGTTACATACCGCGCGGGCCGGCCAGGAGCTTGCCAACCCATGCGCAAAACTTGCTCGATTCTGCAGCCCACGTGACGTTTGCGCGCGCGGTATGCTAGGTATCGAGCCACGCTACAGGAGAGAGATCACATGGACTCGCTCAAACAGGCCGCTCAGGCTTATGCCAGTCGACATGCCAACAGCGATGGCTTGGCGGTGACGCCTGTGCCGGGTCTCAAGATGATGTACATCGAGTCCCCTTCCGGCGATCTTCATTCAGTCTATCGACCCCTGGTGTGCCTGGTCCTACAGGGCGCCAAGCGCATGACCGTGGGAAGAGAGCAGCAGGTCTTCTCCGCCGGGCAGTCTGTGATCGTGAGCGCGGACATGCCGGTCGTCGGGCGGATCGTGCAGGCGAGCCGGAGCGAACCCTATCTGGCCGTAGCGGTCGAGCTCGAGATGACGATCCTGCGCGAGCTGACGGCGCAACTGGGCAGCGTCCGCCCGCTACGCCCGTCCGAGACACGCACCTTGTTCGCCGAAGACACCGAAGCCGCGGCGCTGGACTGCGCATCGCGGCTGATGAGGCTGCTGGACCGGCCCGATGCGATACCGCTCCTGCGCGACGGAATCATGCATGAGCTGCACTATTGGCTTCTGTCGGGGCCGCACGGCGTCGCCTTGCGGGCACTTGCGGATCCAGAAAGCCACGCGAGCCGCCTCGCCGCGGCCATCGCGATCCTGAGAGCGGAGTACCGATCGCGCGTGTCCGCCGAACGCCTGGCGGCGGCAGCGGCAATGAGCCTCACCGCCTTCCATAAGCATTTCAAACAGATGACATCGCTGACACCGGGACAGTACCAGAAGCGGCTTCGCCTGGTCGAAGCGCGCCGCCTCATGCTGGATGAAGGCCTCTCGGCAAGCAGCTCTGGGTTCGAGGTGGGCTACGAGAGCGTTTCACAATTCACGCGCGACTATGCCCGACTGTTCAAAGCGCCGCCGAAGCGCGACGCCCTTCGCGTCCGGAGCGCAGCACGCGGGATCAGAGAAGAAATGCCGGACGGCGAGCGGGCGCGCGCTGCTTAGCCCGACTTGCCTCAGCTATCGACGGTCCTCTGGATTGCTGAACGGACTGCGTAGACGCGCCGCATGATCTTTCGCGACTGAACAGTCAGGCTGCTTCCGCATCCGCCCTGCCGAAATCGACTGCAGCGAAAGCCGCCTTCAGAACATCCGGTCCAGCGCCGGGCCTTGTCGCGTCAGTGGAAAGGATCTGCCGGTAGCGGCGCGCGCCCGGCAGGCCGTGGAACACCCCGACCATATGACGGGTGACATGACCAAGCCGCCCGCCCCGCTCGATATGGTGCGCCGCATAATCCGCCATGGCGTCGATCAGCGCGACAAAATCGAGCGCGTCGGGTTTGTCGCCGTAAAACGCGGCGTCGACGCCTGCCAGAATGCCCGGCGTGTGATACGCGGTGCGGCCGAGCATAGCGCCGTCGACGTGATCAATGTGGTCGAGCGCTTCTTCAAGAGATTGAATACCGCCATTGATGCCAATGAATTTGTTTTGTTTTCTGGCTTTCAGCCGATAGACCCTGCTGTAGTCGAGCGGCGGGACGTCGCGGTTTTCCTTCGGGCTCAGCCCTTCCAGCCACGCTTTCCGGGCATGCACCCACAGCGCGTCGGCGCCGGCCGCGAAAACGCCGTCCGCCAGCGCGTCGAGCGCCGGCTCAGGATCCTGCTCGTCGACGCCGATCCGGCATTTGACTGTGACGGGGATACTGACGGAAACCTTCATCGCCGCAATGCAGTCAGCGACAAGAACTGGTGCCTTCATCAGGCAGGCACCGAACGTGCCCGACTGGACGCGATCGGACGGGCAGCCGACATTGAGATTGATCTCGTCATAGCCGAAGGCTTCGCCGATGCGCGCCGCCTCGGCAAGCTTCTGCGGATCGGAGCCGCCGAGCTGCAACGCGACTGGATGCTCGGTATCGTCGAAGCCGAGTAAGCGCTCGCGCGCGCCCTGGATGACCGCGTCGGCCACGACCATCTCGGTGTAAAGCAGCGCCCGGCGTGTCAACTGACGATGAAAGAACCGGCAGTGCCGGTCCGTCCAATCCATCATAGGCGCGATGACGAATTTCCTATATTTTTCAATCATTTATCCACAGTTTCCAAACCACACTGAGATTGGACAGACTGACATTGCCGGCCTATATGATATGTGACTCATTTCATTCTATTTTTCAAAGCGTAACCATCAATGTCACTCAACACCGCTTTTCTGCCCATGGCACGATCTGCGAGAAAGTTTAGCACGTATAATACGGATCGGACTGGCCCAGGGAGATCGATCCGTCCCATCTGATATTGGACAGATCTTCGCGCCTGCCTCGCTTCTCGGCACCGACTCTTTGCCTTACTCTTCGGTCGATAGCACATTGCGCGCGGCATAGAGTTCCGCCATGACATCGGTAATCAGAGCCGAGTTGATGCCGTCTGGCGGCCGCAGGATCAACTCTCGGAAATGGACCGCCGGCTCGAACGGTATCGCGATAATGCCAGCGATCATGCGGTCGGTGATAACGGACGGATTGACCAGGCCGATTCCCATGCCTTTTGCAGCAAGAATTGCGATCGTCAGGCCATAGGGGGTCTCGATCAGGATGCGCGGGCGCACGCCCTGCGCGGCGAAAACTTTGTCCATCGCAACCGCACCGTGTCCTCCGGTGACAATGCCAGGAACGCCTCGTCGGCGAGATCGGTTGGCGTGATCACCGCCTTCTCCGCCAGTCGATGGTTCTTCGGCATCACGCAAACCGCGCGCGGCGTGTTGAAGACGCTGTGGAGTACACCGCTCGTGTCCACCTCGTCAGCGGCGAGCCCGATGTCGAAACTGCCTGATGCCACCAGATCGCGCACCACATTGGAGGTGCGCACCTGATAGCTGATGCGCACCTGCGGATGCTTGCGCGAAAAAGCCACGATGGCGCGCGGCACTAGCCCATGCCCCAGTGCCGACAGGCTGGCCACACGGATCGTCCCCGTGGCCACTTCCTTGATCTGGGCCGCGCGCAGCTTCAGCCGGTCGAGACCGACCAGCTTAGCCTTCACTTCTACATGGAAAAGTTCGCCTGCGCGGGTGGCTACCAGCCGCACTGCGAAGGGTCGGGAAGACAAGGCCAATGCATGCCAGGCCGCGAGTGTGGCATCTGGCGAGGCAGGCTGATGGCCCGCCCCAGCCATCAGCCCCATGCTTTCGAAGTTCGACCGAAGGGAAATCAAAACAACCGAATTTCGAAATCACGACACTAGGGCGTTGTGTCGATTCAGCGCTGGTCTAGCTTCTCCGCAGCCTCCCGCTGCTTCGATTCGATCTCGTCCAGCACTGCTTCTGGCGCAATGTCCCTCTTAATCTCGCCGACTTCTACATCGCTTAAGGCTGGTTTTGCATTCAACCGATCCGCTATCGAATCCACAAGTTCAGTAAGCTTTGTGAGTTCATGCTCCGTCAGCAGGCTCACCTGAAGGTCCAGATCCGCCCGTTTGTCTGCGGCAGCTGACATCCGGTTTTGGCTGATCAGTACAAAGGTCGAGAGGAATATGGCTTCGACGGAAGCTACCATAGCCAATATCACGAATGTCGGATCAAAGGGCGGAGTGATCGGTATCCAGCCCAAGTTCGAGACGATCCAGCCGCCATACACGGCCAAGTGAAGGTACACGAAACGCATACTGCCCGTAAAAGAAGTAATCGCCTGAGCGATTTTCTCTTCCAAAGTTGCATCGCTTGCTTCCTTCGCCCGGCGCTCCTCAATCGCTTTGATATTGCGTTTCAGTGCTTGGCTGAGTTCAGTGGGAGGTGGCGGAGGCAACGTTGGAGAATCCATGGAACACCCGTTGGATAGCTAGCGGTCCTGTCACTCTGGGCAACGTACAAATCATGGGTGTTCGACTTTGTTCCCGACTAGAGCCGTCTAATCATTGGCTCCGCTATTTACCGGGGCCATTTCGGGGTCTTGAGGCTTGGCGCCGCCGGAGCGGCGATCCCGTCCAGGCGGGCATGCGGTATCCCGATGCCAACGCCAACAGCGGTCGGCCGGAGCCGTTCGCGACGAAGGAAAGCGGCCAACACCGCGCCGTGGCTCCTGCCGACCTTCTCCGATAGTCGGGCGGCCATGCCGCTCAGGGCCGTGCGTTTCCGGTCAGCTTGGTCCTGGCCTTGAGCAAACTGCAAACGGTGGTTTGCAGTTTGAACACCCCGGAAACAGCAGCATGACGAGCGCGGTCGCCTACTATCGGGTCTCTACACAGCGGCAAGGACGTTCAGGCTTGGGCATCGAGGCCCAGCGTGCCGCGGTCGCGCGCTTCGCTGATGCCGAGGACATCGTGGTCATCCAGGAGTTCACCGAGGTCGAAACTGGCAAGGGCTCGGACGCCCTGGATCGCCCGCCCGCAACTTGCAGCCGCCCTCGCCTTTGCCCGCCAGACAAAATGCCCGCGGGTCGTGGCCAAGCTCGATCGTCTCTCTCGAGATGTCGCCTTCATCGCCGGACTGATGGTGCAACGGATGCCGTTCATCGTTGCCGAACTCGGCGCCGACGCCGATCCATTCATGCTTCACCTGTATGCGGCGCTGGCCGAGAAGGAGCGTCGATTGATCTCTGAGCGCACCAAAGCCGCCCTCGCCTCACGCAAGACCACTGGGCTAAAACTCGGTAATCCGACCAACACCGCAGAAGCTGCAGCCAGAGGCCGTAAAATCTCGATCCGGGAAGCTGACAGATTTGCCCAGACCGTGCTGCCCATCATCGCCTCCATCCAACGGTCCGGCATCACCAGCCCGCGTGGCCTAGCCATCGCTCTAAATAACCGCGGCGTTCGAACAGCGCGCAATGGCCAATGGCAGGTCTCTAACGCGAGTAACATTTTGGGACGGCAAGCTTCTGCGAACTTCCTTTTATAGGCGGGAACTTGCGGACCAGCATGTCCCCATCGAAGCAGCAGGCCTGCAGCCGCGTAGGATGTGGCTGCACGGTTCTCGTTCCAGGGCTACGGCAACTCCGAAGTACTGCTTCGGAATTTCAAGTAGCCCGGCGACTTCTGCTCAAGCCAAGAAAAGAAATCGGAAAATCTTGGGTTCTCTGGTTTGAGGAAGCCCGCGCTCTTCAGCCCATTTTGTGCAAAAGTAGCGAACACCCTGTTCTGCTTCTTCCCTGGTCACGACAGGTGATCACACAAAGGCAAGTCTTCTTTTCCGACACAAAAGCGAGGCGCCGACAATGTTGGTGCGTCCAAATGGTAGCGTGTTACAGCCATCCGCGTCGCCACTCCCCGCCGATTAATTTGAGACGACAACTGAGATCGACAACCCGCGGAGCTTTACAGCCAAAAGGAAAGCCGGCGGCCCATCTTTCAATGAGCATTGCCTGAACCCGCCGACCTGCGGATTGCCAGTGGCCCCGCGATTCGCAGTTTTGTCGGAACGAAGGCGTGCCGTCTAGCAATGTAGGCGTGTACAGTTCCAGGTGCGGGAGTTTTCGAGACTTTTGCCTTAACTCCGTCGAAGGCAGGTAAATGAATGCTTGCCCGCTACCGGGCGACAGCTCGGCCACTCGCGTTTGTGACTCGCGAGTGAACCATTAGGCCCGGCGGGGCGTTTCTCTGCGAATCCAATACTATTGACGGCACGACCGTGGAGGAATCCAAGCCTCAGCCTGCGCTGCAGAAACAAGACACGCCCGGTGCCTTGGCGAATTTTCCTTATGACCGAATACTTGTCGAACGATTTCGGGAGGCATTTCCGCGAGCGAGGTGGAGCGACGAGCGCAGGAGCTGGTTTGTACCAGGCAAGACGGCAGCCCGTCGGGTCGACCGTTGGCTGGCGCGTGAGGCCGAGTTGCTGGCGGCCCACGCCGACAGCAAGGGACGTGACGCCTATGCGTTCGACCCGATCTCCAGTCCCTATCTCGATGTTGCCGACGATCTGCGCATTCGGACGCCATATTCGAGGACCGCCCTTCGGGAACTACATGGCATTCCCTGGGCAAGTTGGGACGATGAACTGCGGGCATGGCGCGTGCCGTTTCGGTCCTATGAGGAACTGCGGCGGCGGTGGTCGGCAATCGAAGAGGCTGCCCGACGTAACGAGCCCGAGGAAAGGAAGCGGCGACGCGAGGCTGAGAGGGACTCGGAAGCTCAAAGAACCACGCGGTTGCGATATGCTGAACGCCGCCGCCACCGCTATCCGTTGCCAGCTGAAGACTTGCCTCCGACGGGCCGCCCCGTCGCAACAGAGCAGTACGGTGTTGTCGTCTTTACCGATGTGTCAGGTGAAGTCGTCGAACCGCCAGGATTGGCCGCCTTCTATCCACATGCGATGCGGGCAGACTTCGACTACGTGTGGGGAACGTGGCGCTCGGCGACGCTGACGGAACTCATCAAAACATGGCCCGCTCGTGATGAAGCTGGACCGATGGAGCATTCCCGAGGCTGGTGGCAACCAACGCTTGCCGAACTTAGAGTCGCTCGTCGAAATGCGCGCATGATCGAGCGTCGAAGGCGAAACCGCGATCTCGGTCGAGTGTCATAAAACTCGGAACAGCGGCCCGATCGGCCCGCTCTCTCCGCCAGAGGCGCAGCCTTTCATCTGTTCGAATGGATGTTGTCATCGCCAGCGCTTCCGCTGCCTAAACATCCGATTCTTGCGACCTTAGCTGCGCGCGAATCCACCCGCAGGGTAGAGGAACACATGGCTTGGCCCGAAGTTAGGTTGCCCGAGGAGAAAAAGGATGGCGACGATGGCTTCGCAGCATCGCCGATTTCCGACGTCGGCAGGTATTCTGCTCGGGCTTGGCTTAGGCGGATTCTTTGATGGAATCGTGCTGCATCAGTTGCTTCAGTGGCACCATATAGCGACCAGCGCCGGCTATCCCGACGACAGTGTTGAGAACCTTCGGTTCAACACGCTTCTCGACGGACTGTTCCACGCCGGCACATACGTGTTCGTCGTGCTTGGTCTGATCGTGCTCTGGCGCACCGCGCACAAATCTCATCTCTGGTGGTCGGGAAAGATGTTGCTTGGGACGATGCTCATGGGCTTCGGCATGTTCAACCTGGTCGAGGGGGTAATCGATCACCAGCTTCTCGGCATCCACCATGTCAACGAAACCGTCCCGCAGGACCAGTGGATCTATTGGGACATCGGGTTCCTGATTTGGGGTGCACTGATGCTGATTGGCGGCTTGGCGCTGGCAAGGCGGGGCAAACGGGAGTCGCCAGGCGAGCCTCGCTAGTCCGGCGCCCGGCATTGTCCGCAAGCATCGCGCAACTGCTCGATCCCTGTTTCCTCGCTCGCTGTGGGAACAAATCACGGACAGCGCGGTTCGGGGCGCTTCAGCCATGGAGGGACAAAATGCGCAGAGTGGTGAATGCAGGCATTCCGTGCGCTCTAATCGTTGCGGCCGCCAGCCTCAGCGCACTATCGGATCCACTGCCGCCCGATACAACCTACCGACCATTGCCCGCCCGTCCATTCTCCGCCGTCAAGGCCGACGACGAAGCGCAGAAGCCGCGCGTCATGGCGCGCCAGAGGGCTTTGCTGGAGGAGCGATACGACCTGTCGGATCGCGCGATGCCGGGTACAATGATGTCGGGCGGGATAAAACCTGTCCAGGACGGCGTCCGGGTCAAGCTGGCGAAGGACCAGACCTGGCAGGGCCTGGCGGAGATGAGCCCTGGCGAGATACGTGACCGCAACCTGCTGCCCATCGGTCTTCTGCCGCTGCCCCATGTCAAACAGGCAACCGGAGGACAGGTTTTCCCGGAAGAAGAAATTCGTGAGATCGGCCGGCAGGAGGGGCGCGATCTGAGACGCTTCGATGTCGATTTCGATCTTCCCGATCACCTCACGCCAGAGTTCCCGTCACCGATATTCCTGACCACCCATCCGGAACTGGGCGACGTGTCCCGCGGCGAGCTGCTGACGATCCGCAACTACTACGAAATCATGAACGGCATCATCACGCCGGTTCAGATGGAGGGGCTGCGGCTTCTCCTGACGCCGTTCCCACAGGAGGAATTCAATCAGACCGAGGACCGCAAGGTGGCGGCGCAGAGCCTGGGCGTAACCTGCCTCGATTGCCATGCCAACTTCAACACCAATGCTGCCTTTCATCTGACGCCCGATGTCAGGCCGCAGGCCGCGCGCTTCCGTCTTGACACCACCAGCCTGCGCGGTCTGTTCAACCAGCAGATCCATGGGTCGAAACGGTCGCTGCGCTCGGTCGAGGATTTTACCGAATTCGAGCAGCGCACCGCATACTTCAACGGCGACCATGTCAGCGCGACCAGGAAAGGCGTCCACCTGCCCGATCGTACAAACCAGGTGGCGATGATGGCGCAGATGCAGAACATCATCGATTTTCCGCCGGCGCCGAAGCTCGACCCGTTCGGCCGGCTCGATCCCGCTTTGGCCAGCGGGCAGGAACTGGCGGGTGAGCGCGTGTTCATGGGCAAGGGCCGCTGCGCGCAATGCCATGTCCCGCAAACGTCGTTCATGGACAACAACATGCACGATCTGAAGCTGGAGCGCTTCTATAAGCCGGGGCAGACCTTCAACGACATGGTGGAATTGCCGGACGGACCGATCAAGCCGTTTACGCTGCGCGGCATAAAGGACACGCCGCCCTATTTGCATGACGGCCGTCTGATGACACTCGCCGATACGGTGGAGTTCTTCAACCTGGTGCTCGGCACCAAGCTCACCCAAGACGAGAAGAATGACCTCGTTGCCTACATGCTCGCGCTTTGACACAGGCCGACCGGCCCAGGCACATCTTCGATGGAGGTTCTCATGCGTGTTTTTGCAACTGCTTTGGGATTGGCAGTGTTTCCAGCATCGGCTCTCTCGGTATCGCCCCTTTTGGCCCAGATCGGAAACCCAGCCGGCATGGCCCCGGATACCCAGATGAAGGCGCCGGGACAGCCGGCGCCTCATCAGACCAATTATCAGGACCGGCTGTTCACGCAGCTCGCCGCCGCCGGCGGCGCAGCCGAGGTCGAATTCGGCAAGCTCGCGAAAAAGTCCGGCAACTCTGCCGTCACGGCATTTGCCGGCCGCATGGTCGACGACCACTCGGCGGCGAACGCGAGACTGAAATCGCTCGCCGAAACCAATAAGATCCCGCTGCCGGAAGGGCTCGACGAGGAGCACGAGCGGAAACGGACCGAGCTTGAAAAGCTCGACGGGGCGAAATTCGATCTTGCCTATATCAGTGGGCAGATCACCGATCACCAGAAGACGGTGCAGCTGCTTGAATGGGAAATAGGTTCGGGACAGGACGCCGACCTTCAGCATTTCGCCTCGGAGACTTTGCCGACAGTGCTCGAGCATCTGCAATTGGCACGCGACATCAAGGCGGATCTGGCAAGCCAAGCGATCGCCGGCGCCACCTCGGCGCCGACCAAGAAGTAGCCCGCGGGCCGGCAACATCGAGCTGTTTCCTGCATTGTTTCTCGGCCAGTCTCGTCGCGTTTTCTCGCGGTAACCCTGGTCACCGCCGATGTCCGCCTTCTCGGCATCAACACTGCATCATCGCGCCGGCCGGCGGCAGTGTCGGCATCGGCTTGGCGGTGCCGATTGCAATGGGGGCGCGGGTGATGAAGCAAACCATTGAGTATGGCGAGGGGGGCCGAGGACGGATCGGGGCCGCCCTTCAGAA
>NZ_RZTA01000013.1:0-10874 GCF_004023115.1 Mesorhizobium sp. M6A.T.Cr.TU.017.01.1.1 | reverse complement strand
TTGCAATGGGGTCGCGCGTGATGAAGCAATCCATTGAGTATGGCGAGGTGCGCCGAGAACGGATCGGTGCCGCCATTCAGAACCTGCCGCCCGATCCCGCCTATACGCTCGGCACCGCCGCCAGAGCCTACGTCCCAAGCGCGTGTTCAGCAGGGAGCCTGCGGAACGCGCCGAATAGGCGAGCTGTTGGGCGAAGTCGCCTGGATGACTTTGGCGGGCTGAGCTCGGAAGAAAAGGCGACAGGCTAAGTCCTGGCGTGCTGCAGCCGCCCGCAAGGCGCGGTTTTGCTCGTTTTTGCTCGCCCGGCACTCGAAACACTTGCCTTCGGGCATTCTCACCCTGGAACAAAGAGGGTCCTGCCTTGTTGGGTCGGTAGCATAGTCGTGGACCAGCCACAGTCGTGCATCACCAAACAAGGATAAAGCCGAAGATTCGACACCTTCTTGGCGGCCTAGTTACCGCCACCGCTATCGCCTTCGCCGTACCCTCATTGGCCGCGGACAGCGCACAGGATTTCGTCGACAAAGCTGCTGTCGGTGGAAGGTTCGAAGTCGAATCAAGCCAGAGTGTTCTGAGCAAGCTTGACGACCAGCAGGTCAAGCAATTCGCGCAGAAAATGATCGATGATCATGGTGCGGCCAACGCCAAGCTGGAGAGCGTCGCTGCCGACCAGAAGCTCAAGGTTCCCACGCAACTGGACGCCAAGCACAAGACGGATCTGGAGAAGCTTCAGTCCGCCAAGGCGCCGGTTGATGAGTCCTATGTTGAGATGCAGCGCACAGCACATGCCGACGCCGTCAAACTGTTCGAAAGCTACGCAAACGACGGAGACAATGCGGCCCTAAAGACGTTCGCGAAAGACACGGTGCCCTCGCTTAAGGCGCATCAGCAAATGGTAGAAGACATTGCATCTAAAATGGCTGCCGGGCTTTCCAGTACGAGTTCGACCACACCCGCGGTGAATACAACCGATACCCCGAATACCGGGGGGCTAGTTCCCGGTGCCAACAGCTTCACGGAAGATCAGGCCAGGAGCCGAATCCAGGATGCCGGCTTCTCTGACGTATCTGACCTCAAAAAGGACGACCAAGGCATCTGGCGCGGTCAGGCCATGAAGAACGGAAAGAGCACCGCGGTAGGTTTGGATTATCAAGGCAACATCGTTGCCAGCACCAACTGAACAGACCAGGAGTTGAGCCATGAAAACGGTAACGGGTTTATTTGACGATTACGATGACGCAGCCGACGCCGTGGGTGAATTGGAAGCAATGGGCATTCCAAACTCCGGACATCAGCATCGTCGCCAACAATGCAACGGGTTGGTACGACGGTGATCGCTCGGAAGCTGCAGAAGATGCGACGGCTGGCGCGGGAATAGGCGCAGTAATCGGCGGCGCAGGAGGATTGCTCACAGGGTTAGGCATCATGGCCATTCCGGGCGTCGGGCCAGTAGTTGCCGCCGGATGGCTCGCTGCTACCGCAGCGGGGGCAGTTGCCGGTGCCGCTGTAGGGGGAGCAACGGGCGGAATTATCGGCGTAATGACAGATGCTGGCGTACCTGAAGCGGATGCCCATGTTTATGCAGAAGGCGTACGTCGTGGCGGCGCTCTTGTAACGGCCAAGGTCGAGGATCAGCTTGTTCCAGATGCCGAACGGATCCTTGAACAGTCCAGGTCGATCGATCTCGCCGAACGTCGCAGTGAATACGAGGCTGGCGGCTGGACCGGCTTTGATCCCTATGCGGAACCATACCCAGCAGAAGACATTGAGCGTAATCGCATCCGCAATGTAGATCGACCTTAGTCGAGGAGCTGAGGTTCCGAGGCTGTAGCAGTTCCGCGGGATCTGTTACGGCTTGTGTTTCGGCTGAGTTGCTTGCCTTCGCCAATTCTTTGGGCTCTTTCGGGGGTTCCATCGGCGGCGGATCCAGGGTGTTTACAACCGGGTCGGTGGCTCGTCCGCGCTCGTTGCCGGTTTTCGATCGGAGCGTTAGGGTCGCGCTGGACGGGCTCTTTCGCCGCTCCTCTCTTTCTGAGTTTCTTTCATTCATGCTCCTCTTGAGCTAGGTGGCTCCTCCCGGCGTTCAACAACGAACGCGATCCGGACTTTTCGTTCGAGCAGATTTACACCCCACTGCCAGCGTGACCCAACGGGAGTACCTCGTCCCGCTCTCATTTGATCAACGCTGCCTGTATATTCAGCGACCACTTCGCCGAAGCTGTTGCGCTGGATATCCACCTTTTGTCCGGCTTCGACCTTGTCGTTGAGTTTGATCAGATGCTCGACAAACCCGCCCTGGGACAGGTGAGGAAAGCACGTTGAGAAGATCGCGATTGGCTAGGGGGTGGATTACAGGACGCATGTTCTGGCGCAACCGCAACTTCCAGAGTGTCGCCGGCTATGTCCGCTTCATGCGATGGCAAAGCTGACCTTAACGGCCTAACGCGGCGCAGTAGCGCAGCCAATTCCAGCTCTCTAGCGAACGATCAGTTCGGCGCGCCCGCTTCGGAATTCGTGCTTGGTAAGAAATGAAACGATCGCTGCAGCGATTTTGCCGCCGCCCTGTTCCGAAGGCTCGATGGCGTTGGCAAAGTCGGCGTCCTTGTCGCAGATAATGCGAAGGTCGATCACTGGAACGCCGCGCCCAGCGGCTGCTCGTGTAATGCAGTCATTGAGGACCGACAGGGCCGTTACCACAATGCGCCTCTCCTCAGAGTTCGGATAACGGACGTCGTAGATCGTACAAACGGCGGTGGGCAGCTTGACGGCCAGAACGGCATCCAGTGTCGACCGATACTCCAGGCAAAACTGCTCTCTTATTTCGGCCAGTCTTAGCAGGGCGGCGGCGACGGACCGAGACGGAGCGTCCAAAACAGAGGAAACGCCGAGCGCGTCGTTACCTCCCATGCTGACCACCAGATGAGTGGCGTCAGCCGGCACACTGTCCAGCTGCTGGCGCACCCCTGCCATCACGCTGCCGTCAACGGCAAGCAGGTCGGCCGACCACCCGATCGGAAGCTGGCGCACCAAATGGGCCAGTACATCTGCTCCGCCGGTCACGTAGGCACCATTGTCAAAAACCGAATCTCCAAGAAGCACAATCTTGTTCGTCATACCCGCATCCTCGGCGAGACTGGCTTGCATGGGCGCGAATGCCGGTCCCGCCGCAGCGGCCAGCAGGAAGCTCCTCCGCGATATCGGGGACTTCACCAGACTTGCGTCTCCATGGGGCTCTCGCTCGCCAAGTAGTTAGCGGCGAGGGCGGCAACACTGTCCGAATAAACCCAGGCGCCCCCAAACGATTGGTTGCCATGTCGCATTCAGCGCCATTGCTGGGAGCATCCCGGCTGCGGCAAGAATGCCGGAAGGGCTTTCCGTAAACCGCGGCAGCCATCCCACTGGTTCTGTTTCGAGCACCGTGCCGAAGGCGAGTTTTTTCTGTAGACGGCAATTGTCCGCCTATGTCACCGTTGCGCCGTGTCAGAATCCCGCTCGTCGCGTCGGAGGAACTCGGTGGTGACCGTGCCGAGTCTGTTTTCTAGCCAATCAGCCATCGCCTCTTCTTCGCGCAGGTTCTCTTTGCACGCGCTTTGGGTTTCGGAATCGCCGACCTCGCCGGCTGCGGCAATGAGCATTTTATAGCTGGCGATTTCCATATGCTCGAACGTGTAGCTGGCCAGCGATCCTTTCATCACCTCGTCGCCTGCAAAAATGCCGCTGATGTTCTGCCCGATTGCGATTAGCTTACCGCCGGCATCCTTCAGCGTCGAAGATCCGTCGCCAATCCGGTCGAGGCATTGTTCGAGACGTTTCGCCTGTTGCCTCGTTTCTTCGAGATGCGTGTTCATCCGGTCGTGAATCTCGGGATAGTTTTCCAGACGCTCGATTTGGCCGCTCAAAATGGTCTCAGCCTGTTCTTCCATGGCGTGAGCGTCGCGAAGCCACTGCACCAGACGTTCCTTGGGCTCTGTCATGTCTGTCTCCGTTGGTCAGCATAGTTTTACTGCCGTCGCAACGCCGCCACAGAGCGATCGTTCCAAAGCTTTGTCCCCAGCCGGGAACAAACACTCAACGACCGGCGTTCTTGCGCGAGGCCGGACTGTCAGTGTGCTCGGTCTGGCTGAACGCCCGCTCTATTTGCAATGCAGCGGGCTCGAAGGCTAGCAAATGCCGCGGCCGCGTTTCAATCGCACCTGCCTCAGCCCTCAGGATCTGGCTGTTTGTGAACGCGTCTTTGATCAGGTTTGCGCAGATGAGCAGATCGATCCTTTTAGCCGGGATGCGGAAGTCTTGGCTGTGACGATTGTCGCGGTTTTTCGAAACATTAGTACCGATGAGGGCAAATTGCTGGAAGCCGTCAGGTCTCGTCGACGCTCAAGGAGCGCAGATTAGCGCACTAACTTGCTTGCCAACATGTGATTGGATTAGGTCCAGGCGCAGCTTGCGATCGTGCGCACCTGTCTAGGCGACCCGGTCGGCCCGCGCTCGGAGGAGGAGCGCGGGCGCTAGAAGCCGCTAATTGTGGAATATCCAATCAGCAATCTTCGGTGGTCTTCTTCATTTGCCCGGGGGCGGCGGTCTTGGCGTCCGTGTCCTGCTGACCAGGTGCGGCATCCTGCGCGCTGCCGGTCTGCTGGCCAGGCGCGCAATCCTTGGCCGAGTTCGGGTTCGTGCCGCTGGTGGTGGTGGTGTCAGTTCCCTGATCGGTTGTAGTGGTTGTGGAATTGGTTCCCTGATCGGTGCTGGGCGTGGTCGTAGTCGTGGTCGTGGAGGTTCCGCCCGAAGTACCGCTCGTCGTCTGGGCAAAGGAAAGCCCGGCGGAAAGCGCCAACACGGCCGAGGCTAAAAGGATTCGTTTCATATTCTTTCTCCTGTCTTAAGCGCACGACGCGCTCACAAACCAACATGCGGACAGAGGGAATGTTCCACACTGATGGAGTCTCTGGTCAGCCCTGCAGCTTTCCCATGTAAGGCCGTGCCAAACGACGCTACTCCTCGTCACCAAAACCCAGCAGCGACGCATGGCATCGCCGCGCAGATGCTTGATGCGCAGCTTGACGCCAGGCCCGACCCACTGCGTAGCAGACCGTTTCTTCATGGCCTCGGGCGGCGGTCCGGCGTGTTCCTGCACCCGCTTCCACAGCCGTTCCTTCACGTCGCGGCCCAAGGTGATGAACGCCGATCCGACATATTTCCCGGTGCCGGGTTCCGCCAGAAGCGCGAACGCCGCCTTGCCCGGCTCGCGCTCGACTCCCATTAGTTCGAACTCGTCAACCGTCCAGCTCTTTATCTTCAGCCAGTTCGTCGTCGGGCCGCTGCGATATTTGCTGTCGGCGCGCTTCGAGACGATCCCCTCGAGGCCGGCCTGGTCGGCGAGATAGAAGATCGCCTCCGCGTCGCCGGGCATGGCCTCGCTGAACTGGATCCGGCTGTTTGGCTTGATGATGCCGTAGAGGATTTCGCGGCGCGCCTTGCAGCCGATGTCACGCAGATCGTGACCGTTGAGGTGCAGGATGTCGGAGGCGCCGAGATACATTGAATAGGGATCGCTGTGGACGGCTTTCTGCGCGCGGCGAAATCCGGCAGCCCAGCCTCATTGGTGACGACCGCTTCACCGTCGATGATCGCGTTCCCGACCTCGAGCTCCCGCGCGGCTTCGACGAGCCCTGCATATTTGTTCGTCCAGTCCGCACCGGTTTTGGTGAAGACGCAGATATCCTCGGGGCTGTTGATGACGATCTGGGAGCGGTAGCCGTCGAGCTTGATCTCGTGAATCCAGTCCTCGCCACCGGGCGGCTTGGCGACAAGCTTGGGTTCCATCGGCGGAATGAACTCGAGCCGATCGACCATGCAAACTCCAACGCAACAGACCCCACTCAATAAAATTTGAACGTTTCGGTTCCTGTGCACGGCGAAGCCAGCCCCATGAGGGGATTCGGTCCGATTCTCCACCGGACCTAAGTCTTATCTGTTCGCAAAACAGGCAAAGACGTATCGCCGCTCGGAACCGCGGCTGCAGGCAGTCGTTGCTAGGGTCCTTTCAACGTGCCGTTTGCTTGAACCCGGGTAGGAATACGGAAATGGAAGACAACCAGAATCGTTTGTCGATCGACGAGTACTACGAGATAGAACATTTCGCGCGAGAGAATGGAATCTCGCCGAGCCAGGTGAGCAAGCTGATCAAAAAGAACGGCAATGATCGGTCAGCCCTGACAAAAGCCGCGAGGGCGCTGCGGGAGGGTAAGTGAGATATCGGACCAACAACGAAGGTACGGGCTACACGGGCAAGGATCACGACCGGCCAATCAAGCCCGAGGCGGAGCATTTCGAGCATTGCCCCTTATGCGGACAGAAGTTCGACATGCGCGATCTCGGCCAGGTGCTTCACCATGCGGAGCCGGAGCACCAGCCGCTTCCGGTAAACCAATAGACCGGCCTGTTCGTTGCTGAAACCCAGCAGCGATGCGTGGCGTATGTGGCTGTGATCGCCGCGGAGATGCTTGATGCGCAGCTTCATCCCGGGCGTGTCCACCTCTTATCCGCATCAGCAGCGTGGAACATCTGCGGCGAATGCAAGTTCGGCAGGTAACGCCCATGGAGGTAACTAAGTCCTTGTGTCCAGCTTTCTCCTCGGACGTGCTCATCCGCAAGCTGCGTCGCGTCGCTGACATCAGCGATGATGACGCCGCGGCCTTAGGAGGCCTCACGATTCAGGAGAAGGATGTTCCGGCTAACAGGGATGTCCTCTTAGAAGGCGATCGACCAACCAACTCCTTTATCGTCTTGGACGGCGTGGTATGTTCATACAAGCACACTGGTGCGGGAAAGCGGCAGATCACCAGCTTCTTTGTCGCAGGCGATCTCCCGGATCTGCACGGCATACATCTGGCAGTCATAGATTGCAGCTTCTCGAGCATGACGCCGGGCAGATTGGGCTTAATCCGCCACAGCGCTCTTCGCTCGATTTGCGAACAACGCCCGCGTGTTGCAACCTCGTTCTGGCGATCGACCCTGATTGACGCTGCGATCTACCGTGAATGGGTCACCAACGTAGGCAGACGGGACGCCTACGCTCGCACGGCCCACATGCTATGCGAACTCATTGTGCGGTTGCGGTTTGCAGGACGCATTGAGGACCACGTCGCGGATCTACCGATCACCCAGGCAGCACTGGGTGATGCGGTGGGTTTGTCCCCGGTTCACGTGAACCGCACGCTTCAGGCGCTGCGAGGTGACGGGCTGATCGCCACGTCAGGTACAAAGTTGCGTGCTCTCGATTGGCCGGGTTTGGTTCAGGCAGGGGAATTCGATCCGACTTACCTGCACCTGAACGACCCCGACGTGGCATTCTGATGACGGAAGCCGATATGCCAAGATATTTCTTTGATAGCGGCGATCGCCAGCATCTCGTGGAAGACAACACGGGTCTGGAGTGCGAGGGGATTGAGGCAGCGCGCAATGCAGCCGTCGAAGGATTGACCGAGCTGGCAAAGGACGAACTGAAAGGTCCCGATGGGCAGCAACTCATCATGGATATCAGGGACGAGAGTGGCAGAAAGGTTCTGAGGCTTAGCCTGTCCCTGGTGATCGAACCGCTTGAGGTAAATGCCGTCTCGCCGACACCCGCCAAAGATGAACCTCGACATCGCGGTTGAACCATGCGGAGCCGGAGTACCAGCCGCTGGTAATTGTGCAGTGAACGAAGACCGGGCTTTTAGCCGACCTCGCGGATCAAGGCGATGCGGGCCTTACCGAGCGATACGAACAGGCGCTCTAGAAGCCCTTCGTCCACTTCGGAAGCCAGGCGATCCTGTCCTGGATCGACACAAGCGTTTCATACCGAGCGACAAGGCTCGTCATGACGTCCTGATGGTGGGAAGTCATGTGCTTTTCTTTCCGCGCTACAATCGGGCATATAGTCGAAGGCGTTCGTAAAGAACTGCCTCGTCAAATTCGCCATCTGAGAAAAGTTCCATTGCGATCACGCTCAGGCGCTCCGCCTGCTCGCTACCAACGGGAATACCTTCCTCAACGCGAACACGATCAAAGACCTGCTTCAACAAAGTCAGGTCACTAGGAAAGGCAATGCCACTCTTTGCAGTCTTAAGGCTGACCATATGCCTTTCCTCCCATTGGGGCGGAAGCGCGGTGGTCGCTCACAGCCATCGATGCCCGTGATGTGTATCGCCGATGAGAACACATTACGCCGATGGGCGCGGAGAGTCTTGAAAATAGCGCCAGACGCTTTCTGCCCGTCGGTTCCATGCTGCCCGCGAAACGACAACAATCAACCGTTGAAAGACAGGCAGTGCGACGGCGAGGCATGGGGGAACCAGAACAACCGTAGGAGCGTGACCCAAAAGCCTGGATCTGCAAAAGCGGCCATTTCGCTGAGCAGTTGCTTCATGCCGGCGAAACGCATGCGCCTGGTGTTCCGTGCGAGCGATAAAGCCCGCGCCCCACGAGGAAGGGACGCGGGCCGATCGGTGCATCGGGCCGATCTGCAGCCGTTCATTGGGAGGGAACAATTGCTGCACTTTCCGAACTTTCATCTCAAGCATGTGTTCCAGAGAAAGCGAAAAATGCCTGGAAGGTTTAGCCATTGATCGCAACAAAACCCTCCCGCCGGCGTTCCGGTTCAATCCAAGGGCTGAAAAGGTTCACCATGGGCGAGGAAGAAAAGTCCGACCGCGACCGAATGACGGATTTTCAGGCGCAGTTCCTCGCCAAGGAAGCTGGAATAACGGAAGCTCAGGCGCGCGAGCTGATCGAGTTGATCGGCACCGATCGGGCATCACTACTTCGGGAAGCTCGGCTACTGAAAAGCCGGCTGAAGCCGCCGGACGCTTAGGGGCATCCACATGCTATCCGCATGGGACAATTTTGAAATAGAAGCGGCTCGATTGAATGAGAGTCGCGCGCGAGCAGATATCGATGATCTTCGCCAGACGATAAACGATACCCGCCGCCTAATACTGGCATCCCGTAAGCTGTTGGATCGCATTGCCGCAGACGATACGCTGAGCAACTAATCAACCGGCTAAAATCCCGCACCATCAAACCGTACAGCTATTCCACGCTCGACCTTTGCACATCGGCCGTCGATTCGATTGAACCACGCGGCCTGCGGAGAGGACCGCGGCTGATTGGAGGGCGCCAGGTGCAGCGTGCCTACTACGACTTCTTGGTCTTCCAATTCCTCTTCGGTTTCGGTGCCGATGCAGCAGGAAGAGCAGTCTCGGCTTTAAGTCGTTGCTCCCGCAGCCGAGCGGTCTTTGCATCTCGTGCGATGCGCTCAATGTCTGTTAATGCCCGTGCAGCATCCGACGTGCGCTCCTGTCTGTCGTGTTTTTCTTTATGGGTAAATGTTTGCCTTTCACGCATTGCCTGTCCTCGATCTGACGGTACGGCGCTTTGTTGGCGACCCGAACGATTGTCGGCAGATCGTGTTCCCCCAAGACAACAAAAAAGCCCGCCGCACCCTTCGGCACGGCGGGCGATCAGTCGTTTGCACAGGGTGGGCGGGGATCGTAAGAAAATCCTACGCGCGCCGGCTGCGCTGCGTCCACCAACCGGCAGTTGGAATGTATCAACAGCTTGCCGTCATCCCGCATCCTTGCCGGCCGCAACCTGACGGTACCGGAAGTGATTCCGGATGTGCTCGTTGAAATAGCGGCCTTTCGCAAAGGCGGCGTTGAACGCGGCGAAGGTCTCCGGCGGCACTTCCTCAAATTCGTATCGTTTGCCGCTGGCGACGAACCACACCGAGAGGATTCTGCTGTCGGGATCGTAGGCCATTTTTCTTATCGAGGTCGATGGCATGATATGGCTCGATCAAAAGTCTTCAACGATCGCAGAGCCTGTCACGTTCCTTCGTGGTATTGCTCCCGAGCAGCGCACGAGGATTTTCTCCGGCCACCTAACGCATCGCGGCATCGCAAGCGCGGCAGCGGGCACGGTCTTCCGGGTCTCTCTTTTCTACGCCGGCAACGAACTTCAACCTTCCAATCACTTCGACCGCTTGGGCTAGGCGCTGTTGAATAGCCAATCGACCCTCATTATAGGCGATCAGAGCTATCGGAGTTCAGCAGGAAGCGCCGCGATGCTGATGATCGCGAGTTTGGCCTTGGTGGATTGGCCTTTTGCAGCCGGAGCGGGAATGTTCTTGTTCGCCCCATGTTTCGGCGCGGTCGAGATCTGGTGCAGGCGTTGATCACGAACCGCCAGTTCTTTGCCCGGGACGCCTGCGTTGTCGCTCGCGATATGATTGGCGCCACGCTTCTTGTGCACGGCGTGGGCGGGATCGTCGTCGAAACGGAAGCCTATCACGCCAATGACCCAGCCTCACACAGTTTTTGTGGTCGGACTTCGCGAAACTCCGCAATGTTCGGCGCCCCAGGGAGCGCATACGTCTATCGGTCCTATGGTCTGCATTGGTGCCTGAATGCCGTCTGTCTTCCCGGTAGTGCTGTCCTTGTGCGCGCGATCGAACCGCAATCAAAGCTCGACCTGATGCGGGCCAATCGCGGCGTTGATGACCTTCGACTTCTTTGTTCGGGACCCGGTCGCCTTTGCCAGGCGCTTGCTGTCGATGCATCTTATGACGGGCTGCCATTGGACGAGCTTCCGTTCCAGTTCAAGCTGCCGTCAGGAGCAAGAACCAGCTCCATCTTAACGGGACACCGGGTCGGCATCTCCAAGGCTGTCGATCTCGAGTGGCGCTTCGGACTGGCAGGCTCGTCGTACTTGAGCCGCAAGTTTTGAGTTGCGTCTGCACGAGTAATTGCCTGGGGTGAGTTCGGGTAATTAGCCATGTGCAGGGTCCGCGATTTCGCCCAGCTTCAACTGTCAGGAGGCGATGGAGCCTGGCTTTC